>NZ_LR213823.1 GCF_900659865.1 Hyella patelloides LEGE 07179 | reverse complement strand
AATAAAGTGCTTGAATTCTTTCTCTTTTCTGAGAATTTTTTTCTTGTTGCAGCAATGATTGTAAGGTTTCAACTGATTCAACAATTTCTATTTTTAGGACTCCTGACACGATTTTTACCTTTTTTTCACGATCTGCCGAAGGCTGGCGCGTTGAGATCGCCTTTCTCTGTTTATAGCATATCTAAAGTTATTTGATATTACAACTGTGGTTTAGACTAAAAATAATCATCACAAAACAATTTAGCCAGTTAAAAATAGCTAAATTATCAAAATTAGCTGGGAAAAGAAGGTCTAAGCAGTTTCTTTTTGTGATTTTTTAGGGCGATAATGGCTCTTCTTGGCGATGGGATAGTTCTTTCTTTTCCTTCTTTTTTGACCAGTTTTCCACCCAGGAGACGGGGCTTACAAGCCCCTCACTTTCCACGGGTTTTGAGGGAACTAGCAGGGGTGCCAATCTCGACTAAAAGTGAAAATAATGACTGTGCCACCCTTCCAGGAGTCAAATTTTTTTGAGGACGGCTATCTTGTAGAGCCTCATAGATACTCAACCATTTTCTTCTAAATAAGGGAGACAGAGAAAACTCCGCTAAACAACCAGCATTTCTTATTGTCATCACGCTATCCATCAATTCAAATGTCGCGTCCTTAGCTTGGACTAACATCGAATAAGTTTAATGATCTGAATTTTCGATATCGGTCATATTTCATCATATTGAGATCTTTTACTAGATTCATCTACATTAAAATAACCATTAATTAATATTAATACGACTACAACTATTAATCCTAGTCGCATTAATAGTTTATTTACTGATAATTTAGACAAACTAAATATCTAAATCCATTAAATTTAATTTGGGTGCATTCGTTTCGATAAATTCTCGTCTGGGTGCTACCCTATCTCCCATTAAAACAGTAAAGATTCTATCTGCTTCTGCTGCGGATTCTATTTCTACTTGCTTCATCATACGAGTTTCAGGATTCATGGTAGTATCCCACAACTGTTGTGGCATCATTTCCCCCAAACCTTTAAATCGCTGGATGTTATAGTTAGCATTTGCTGGTAATTCAGCTATTTTTTGTTGTAAATCTCTTTCGCTATAACAATAGTAATGATTACGCCCTCTTTCTAGCTTATACAAGGGAGGACAAGCAATATAAATATATCCTTGTTCTACTAAATCTCTTTGATAGCGATAAAAGAAGGTAAGTAACAGAGTTCGGATGTGCGCCCCATCAACATCAGCGTCTGTCATTATAACTATGCGGTGATAGCGTAAATTAGAAGGGTCAAAGTCTTCTCCTTTAATACCCAATCCCAGCGCGGTAATCATAGATTGGATTTCATTGTTCTTATATATTTTCGCGTCGTCAGTTTTCTCAATGTTGAGAATTTTACCTCTGAGGGGCAAAATAGCCTGAGTGTGTCTGTCTCTTCCTTGCTTAGCACTTCCTCCTGCTGAATCCCCTTCAACCAAGTATATTTCGGACTCTGAAGGGTCACGGGAACTGCAATCTGCTAATTTACCAGGTAGAGTAGTAGATTCTAAAACTGATTTACGACGGACTAATTCTCTGGCGTGTCTGGCTGCTTCGGCTGCTTTAAAAGATTGAATGGCTTTTTCAATGATGGAATCGCCTACATTGAGATTAAATTCTAAGTATTCGTTTAGTACTTCTCCGACAAGAGAATCAACAATACCCCTAACTTCTGTATTACCTAGCTTAGTTTTTGTTTGTCCTTCAAATTCTGGTTCGGGTACTTTGACTGAAATTACTGCCGTTAAACCTTCTCTAATATTTTCCCCACCCAGGTTTTTATCGGTATCTTTTAATTTGTTGCGCTTGCGGGCAAAATTATTCATGGTACGGGTGAGAACTGTTTTTAAGCCTTCTAAATGTGTCCCACCATCTATAGTCCGAATATTGTTGGCAAAACCCAGCAGGTTATCACTAAATGCATCAATACACCACTGCAAAGCAACTTCTACTGTGACACCATTTTTTTCACCTGTAACGAAAAGAATGTCTTCATGTAATGCTTGCTTTTCTCTAGTCATGTAAGCGACATACTCTTTAATCCCGCCTTCATACAGATATATCTCTTGGTGGGGTTCATCCTCACGATTATCGGTAAAGGTAATTTTGACCCCTGCATTAAGATAGGCTAACTCTTTTAGCCTTCCTGCTAGGACGTTGTATTCAAACTCAATAGTATCAGTGAAGATAGTTGCATCAGGAAAGAAATGTACTGATGTTCCTGTTTGCTTGGGATTATCCTGATTAGGAGTAACCTGTAACTCTCCTTGGGCTATTCCTTTCTCGTAGCGTTGGATGTGGATTTTTTGATCGCGCCAAACTGTAACTTCTACCCATTCTGATAAAGCGTTAACAACGGAAACACCAACACCGTGTAAACCTCCTGAAACTTTATAACCGCCTCCACCAAATTTACCTCCAGCATGGAGTATTGTCATGACAGTTTCTAATGCAGACTTACCTGTTTTGGGGTGAATACCTGTGGGAATACCCCGACCATCATCGGTTACTTTGATTTCCCCTTCAGAAGTAATTTCGATTTCAATATAAGTACAATGACCAGCTAGGGCTTCATCAATAGAATTGTCTACTACCTCATATACTAAATGATGCAGTCCCCTTGGTCCTGTCGAACCAATATACATCCCTGGGCGTTTGCGTACTGCTTCTATACCTTCAAGTACTTGAATTTGATCTGCACCGTAACTGCTAGTCATGTAATCTCTCCAAAAAAGGCTTAAAGCTTTACAAAAGCTTTTTTATGACAAAAGACTCAAAAATTGTAACATATGAACTTGAAAGGCGGTTTAAATGTTATTTGGTGATATTTTTCTTAACGAATATAACCCCCTTTTTATTGTTCATTTATCATTTAACATTTATCAGGATTACTTTACAATACTATTGTATCATTTTTGTGACATGAATTTAAAGTTTGCAATCGCCATTTCAGAGTTATTATCTATTACTTAAAGAAAATGAAGCTGGAAAATACTTGAGGAGAGTAGTCAAACACGTCGCCAAGTTAGGGAAGAATGAAAAGGTTATTGGATAATGGGGATTGGGTATTTTACAAGGTTATGATTTTTAGACTTGAGCGATCTTTTTTAATTAAGTAGTTTATGAGAAAGCCAGATCAAATTGGGGGATACTTACCTCAAACCCCTGCCGTAAGGGTTGGAATATAAGCAAAAAAATCTTTACTTTTTCAACAAATTAATTGTTTTCTTAATAAGATAAGTTAAGGCATTAAAATCATACCTTACGAAAGACACTCTCCTCTCCCTGTAATGAGAATCTGCTTCCCGTAGACCTAGTGACCCTAACTAAATCATAGTTTTTTTAATCAAGGGGCAACAGTCTACTACTTTCTCCGAGAGATCTGGAGAATTTAATATACCTTGCTTTGACTTCTTAGACAACCTCTTGCGACTTATTCTTGAATACGAACCCGTTTTGTCACCATCGTAATACCATTTCCGCGAACGATAATGGAAGACAACCAATGATTATCACTCAAGCGGGGTGCGGTTACTACTTTAAAAATACCTCCTGCGGATAAAGGCTCTAACTCTAAGGTGCTGGGAGTTACATAAAGATTGCTACCTGTTCTTTCTTCCAAGGCTGTACCCAATAAAACACTTCCTTCTAAGGGTTCAGTTACGATCGTATCAAAATTATATTGTTCCCCGACTCTAACTATTTCTGGTAGGTTAACTTGAACTTGAGGTGGGCGATCGCCAGTAGATAACTTAGTTTCTTCCGATAAAATCTCTTGTCTAACTAATTTTTCATCACGAAAATATTGACGGGATTTAATCTTGGATTCTAAATTAACTACTCTCCCCTGACTATTTTGCGATCCTGCGATCTGAGTCACTGTTTCTGCTACTAATTCATCTCCATTTTCTTCCCAAGAATTAATAGTAGTCTCATAAGTAAGTTGGGGATAATCTGACCATGTTTTTTCTAAAGCTGCTTTGATAGATTCCGTAGTTAAGCCATCTTCATTAGTAAAATCTTCATCATAGTATTCCATTAATCGATCTAAATCTTGTTCGTTAGCAGCAGTTTCGATCTCCTCAATAGTTTCTGCTAACTCATCAGGAATATCTTGAGCCGTTTTTGCATTAGCGAAATTACGATAACTCCCCCATATTCCCAAGGTTAATAAAAGAACACTTAAAAACTTTAGCGTACTTTTACTGAAGACATTTTTGTTAAGATATGATAATGTCTGCTTGTTAGATAATTTCATTAATTTGATTTCTCCGAGTAATAATAGGGAACAAAACTGTGATACTTCGCAATGACTTTTAATTAATATTTATCTGAACTTCATTCAACCTTTATATTATGGTGTAATTTCTGAATTTAGTCTTGATTGTTGCCATTTAGGAAACTAGCAAAATAGAATAGGGAAGAGAGTTAAATAAAATTGTGGTGTTGCTCTAAATAAGGAAACTGACTTTAATAGTTTTTCAACTTTGAAACTAAAGTAATTACTAATAAATAATCTTTTGTCTTTTTAATTTCAAAATGAAAGACAGAATATTTATAGTTTTAGTCAATTCGTTATTTAATTGATAACTCTTGTCATATTTCCTCCTTACACCTTCAAAGATGAATGAAAGCTATTGTAGCAAATTTAATTCTGGGCAGCGTTGCTTGCATTGCCTCTAGCAGCCTTCCTGTATTGGCAGATGTTTCATCGCAAAATCAAAATGCGCCCGACACTCCTGCGAACTTATCCGCAAAATCACTAGAATCTCCAGGTGTCTTTGTATTACCATCAGCATATATTTTTGAAGCTGAATCAGTTGTTTATTCAATTTCTTTGGAAGATAAAGAGTACATCAAAAATGTTATTCAGCAAGACGATTGGAAACCAAATCAAAATATTTTCAACTCTACTATCGATTTGACGAGCAAAGGTTCTGGTTTAACAGATAGACTGGGTGTTTCTTTAAAAAGAGAACCCTATCTTAATGGAAATGACCAAGAAGATTTGATTTTTGGTAAGCATCATACTTTTTGGCAGAGTGAAAAGCAACAAAATTATTGGGGATTAACTACTGTCAAAACTTGGGGTGAAAGTAAAACTGGAGACTTAAGTGTAGAGCAGCTAGATTACATTGACTCTGCTCCTATTTTAGCCCCTGGGGCTTCTACTTTAACCATTTCAGGAGGAAGCAAACAAAATCTAGTCAAACATCAAAATACTCTACTGGGAAAGGTTAGTGAATTCCAGGGAGGAGTTGCTTTTCATCAAAGCTTAGCAGAAGAAGTTACTGTAGGATTAGGTTTTGTTTATGAAGACTTTTTACTTGGTTTTAGTCAGTTCACTTATCAACCAGATAATTTTCCTTTACATACTACTGTTTCTGTTTTACAAGGAAAAGAAGGCATAGAATTGTACTCTCATCTAAAATTACAGCCTTCAGAAGAAATTGTCTTCAATCTTTATGCAGATGAGAAAGACCAAAAGTTCGATTTTAATTGGGGTTTAGTTTCCGGATTAACTTTAATTGCAGATGGTAATAGTGAAACAGAAAGATTGCGTGCGGGGGCAGAATTAACTTTTAAAAATGAATTTTTTTCTTTTTTGGCGAAAGCACAGCTAAATAACAATAATGAGCTACAATGGCGAATTAATTCCAAATTAGGTAATTTTCGGCTGAATTACACCACTGATGATTCAAAAACTAATACGGAAATCAAATACAACTTTAATAGCGTTCAAGAATCGGGCTTTCAATTCGCTGTATTTTTTGAAAATAAAAACCGTCAACGTCGCAAAAAAGAAGAAAATCTCGCTGTCTGGGGTTGGAATATTCACTCGCCCGAAAAATTGGGAAAAAACCGCTATCGTTGGGAAATTGATTTAGGTTATGGCTTTGGCTCAGAAGGAGAAGGAGCAATCGCTAGTATAGGCGCAGCAATCAACCCTTCCCTCTCGATGAAGCTCAGTTACGAAGAAGTGTCTTTAACTTCCGACGAAACCAAAGTTAAGTTGGAATTAAGTTCTGATTAAGAATTCACCGAGTCAGAAGAAAAAAGTAAACAATAAATAATGAGTAATTAAGTTGCGGGTAATTGGGTAAATAGCAAATGGAGATATTTTGGCAACGAGCAGCTAACCACATTATCCTTCTTGATATTATCCCACGAAGATGGGACGGGACTAACCATCAGTCATCATCTTGACGAACTTTTCAAACAAGTAATCTGCATCATGGGGACCAGGACTAGCTTCGGGGTGATATTGGACAGAAAAGAAAGGTAAGGTTTTGTGTTGCAAACCTGCCACAGTGCGGTCATTAAGATTAAGGTGGGTAATTTCAACATCCGCGCCTAGAGAATCAGATGCGATCGCAAATCCATGATTTTGACTGGTAATTTCTACCTGCTGTTGCAGTCCTGCTGGTTGATTTAATCCTCGGTGTCCAAATTTGAGTTTAAAAGTTTCTGCACCCAAAGATAAGCCTAAAATTTGGTGTCCCATACAAATGCCAAAAGTGGGTTTTTGAAGTTTCAACAACTCTTTAGTAATACTAATCCCTTCTTTGACTGCTGCGGGATCTCCTGGTCCATTGGAAAGGAAAATACCGTCAGGATCATATTCTAAAATTTGCTCTAACGAGGTATTAGCAGGAACAACAATTACGCGACAGCCATAGCTAGCTAAACGTCTCAGAATATTGCGTTTAACTCCAAAATCGATTGCCACCACCGTAAAATTCTGCTCTGATTTTGCTGTGGCAAATTCCCATTTGTTATTGGTTTCCTCAGACCACTCATAAACTGCTTGAGTTGTTACCTCTTTCACTAGATTTAATCCCGCCATACTGGGAGCTTCTCTAACTAAAGATAATAATCTTGCCGAATCTAATATTTCAGTGGAAATACCGCCATTAATTGCTCCTAGAGAACGAATTTTGCGAGTTAATGCCCTGGTATCAATGCCATAGATGCCAGGTATTTTATATTCTCGAAGATAGTCAGGAAGAGATTGAGTAGATCGCCAGTTGCTGGGACGATAGGTAACGTTACGAGCGATCGCTGCTTTGACTTGAGGATGAGCCGATTCTTCATCTTCTGGGTTGACTCCTGTATTACCCAGTTCAGGATATGTAAAAATTACAATCTGCCCTAAATAGCTAGGGTCTGTCAAGACTTCTTGATATCCAGTCATCCCTGTATTGAAGACAACTTCCCCTACTACAGTACCTTTCGCACCAAACGACCAACCAGAGTATGAACTTCCATCCGCTAAAACCAATAAGGCTGGCTGCTTTTCTCGTTGTGCCATAGCTTTTAAACCCGTATTAATTTATTCCCAGAGAATAATGTATCAGTTATCCAGAACAATCAACATTTAATATTTTGGAAAAAATCAAATTTTTAAAATATTTAAGCAAAATTACATAATTAAAAATTAAATTTGATTAGCTCATAAAAGCATAAAGTCCTCTTATTTTTTCTAGCTGAATAGCTCTCTAAAATCGCAGTTTACTTTGATTGTCTCCAGCTACATAGATAATTTTGGTATCAGATTTTTCAGGTTAACGTTATCATAGGAGAGCTTCGATAGAACTTACGCTCACTCTCGTAAGACTATACCTATTTTGAAACTTGCTATCACAATCTGAGTAAATCAGTATATGAGTCCCAGAAAATTAACAGAAGACGATAAACAAAATATGCTTGAGTTGTACCGCAACTCAAAAGCCACCACATCTACTTTGGCATCAGAATTTGGGGTAAGTAGTTCTACAGTTAGCCGTTTCTTAAAGAATAGCCTTTCTCAAGAAGAATATGAAGAATTAATTCAGCAAAAACGTTTAGCACGCACCCCTAGAGGCGATCGCCAAAAAACCGAAGCTGTTGCTCAAGAAGTTCAAAAAGTAGAAGAGAAACCGAGTCAGAAAATCATCCTACCAATAAAAAACGATAAGGTTGAGACAAAAGAAGCAGAAAAAAAGGAAAAAGAACCAGAAATAATCTCTCCCTCAACGACCGTGCGCCGTCGTCGCAGAAGCTCTGTAAAAGCTGAAGAAGCAGAAGATACTCAAGAATTAAACACAGAAGATGTATCCATTGAAGATACGACAACAGAAAAACCTCTTGAAATCAAAAAATCATCTCAAATAAAACTTCAGACAAAGGTACAAACAGAAATTTTGCCAGAGAATGAAGATGATGAGGATGAAGATGAGGATGATGTTGATGTTGCTGTTCTCAGTGCAATGTTAGGAGAAGAAATTGACGATGAGGATGAGGATGAAGATGAGGATGATGTTGATGATAATGTTGATGATGATGAACTTGAATATCCTCATACCAGTTCCAGTACAAGCGATCTAGAAATTTTACCTCTATCAGCAGCTTCTTTTCCTCGGACTTGTTATTTAGTAGTAGATCGTGCTGCGGAGCTTATTGTAAAACCATTACAAGAGTTCGCCGATCTCGGTACAATTCCTGATGAAGAAATACAGCAAAAAACTCTTCCCGTATTTGATAATCACCGTATTGCGAAACGTTTTTCCCACCGTCGTGAAAAAGTCATTAAAGTTCCTGATGGTAAAATGTTACAAAAAACATCTCCATACCTTTATGAAAAAGGTATTACCAGATTATTAATTCGAGGTCAAATTTACGCCATTTCTAAGAGTCAATAAGTGTTTGAGTATCCAACCATTGTTAATTAATAAATACTTAATAAAGTTACGTTCCATTAAAAAATGTCATGATTAACTTTGTTTTTAGCTTAATTAAATCCTTATTAAATTACTGCTTTTATAATTGAAAGTAGTTGTCTCGATCGAGTTTATTTTAGGTTTTAATGAAGATTAATCAAGTCCTCAGACTCTATGAACAAGGATATAGAGATTTTTCAGGAATCGATTTAAGTGGTGCAGATTTAACGGGAGTAACCTTAATTGAGGTGGATTTTTCTCAAGCAAACTTTATAGGGGCTAATCTCAGCCGAGCCTTTTTAACTAAGTCTAATTTTGATGAAGCCATTTTTAATTGGGCAAATTTAAGTTGCGCTAAAATGAGCGAGGTTAGTCTCAGAAAAGCTAATTTGACTAAAGCTAATTTGTTAGGTGCTTTTATGATCAAATCTCAATTGAACTCTGCAAAACTTTGTGGAGCGAATCTCTCTCATACTAATTTAAGGTTGTCTAATTTAGAAGCAGCTAATCTCTGTGGAGCTAAGTTGCAAAAAGTAAACTTACGTCAGGCTAATTTAGCATACGTTAATTTTAATTGGGCAAATTTATATGAGGGTAGATTAACAGGAGCTTATTTAGATAAAAATGCTTTAAATGAAGTAAACTTAAGTCAAACTTTTCTCAAAGATGTCGATTTGAGTGGAGCTAATCTAGAGGGAATAAATTTTAGTCAAGCTCGCTTAAATGGTGCTAATTTGGCAAACACTAATCTCAAAAGAGCTAATTTAGTAGAAGCGCGTTTAAATAATGCTAATTTGCAAGGAGCAGATCTCCAAGGGGCTAATTTATTTGGTGCAAGACTTGTTCGAGCTAATTTAACCAATGCCAATTTACTAAATGCTCACCTACAAGATGCTGATTTACAAGATGCGATTTTAGCAAATACTCAATTAGAATCTATACAGTTGGCACATAATATTGGCACATAATAGTATTGTCTAAAAGTTAAAAAAGTTGTGCCAGTTATCTAAGCTATAAGTATTATTTGTAAAATGCCTGATAATAATTTTGAATATGGCGTAGTTTTAACAACAGTTTCTTCTGAAGAACAAGGAAAAGCGATCGCTAAATCGTTACTCAACGAAAAACTTGCAGCCTGTATTAGTATCTTTCCTCTACAATCTCTTTACACTTGGCAAGGAGAAATGAATCAAGATCGAGAATGGCAACTTATTATTAAAACTCGTCTCGATCTTCTTTCAGAATTAAAAACCAAAATTCAATCTCTTCATGACTATGAAGTACCTGAAATTATTGCTTTGCCTATTGTGGATGGTTCAAAATCTTATCTACAATGGCTGGGAAGTAACACCACATCTGATTTGTCAAGCTAAAACTTAATACAGTTCTGCCCAATATGGCTTCCCAATTTTTTTTGTTATTTGGGCAACTTTCCGTACTGCTGGAATGGCACTACCTCAATAAACAGGAAGTTAAATATTAATCTTACGATCAAATTAACGGTTAAAAAAGCGATCGCAAAAACTTTCTCATCTGCTCTAGTTATCGTGGATTTTGTGGTTGTAAGTTAACAAGAATCGAGAGTAAATAACTCTAGAATTTCTCCTTGAAGATAGATTTTTCTGGGATTAAATATAGATTTTTCTGTGATTTTGTTAAGCGTTTAGCCAGGTCAATCCAATATCTTTCATAATAAAAAGTAGAAAGATGGGCAAAGCCAAATGTCAACAAAAAAGATATTGGACGTTTAGCATACTTAACTATACCTTCTCCAGAACCCAACCATCCATGATAAGTTAGGGGATGTATGATATATAAGGCATAAGATACCTTGGCTAGATATTTAAGTATTTTTAATTTTAACCATTGAGTTAATGGAGATTTTTCTTGATAGAGAGTTGCTGCTACTAAAGTTACTGCCACATAAGCCCTAAAATAATTAAGAGTAGGAAGAGCCTGATGACAGAAAAAAGGAAGTAGTATAAAAGGAATAAAAGGATTTATTCGTCGAAAAAACTGCGGTAAAGTTGTTCCTAATTTATTTTCTTTAACTAAAGCCAAACAGCAACCCACTGCTATTTCGTCAACTCTAAAAAGAGTTACATGAGAAGAAGGTTCAGCAAAATAGATTCTAAAACTGGTAAACAATAAACAGAGAGGAATAATAAAAATTAGTCCTTTTTCTTTGAAAAAAGCAAATAATAAACCAATGAAAAGATAAAACTGGATTTCGATGCATAAACTCCAATAATGTCCAGTTACACTAGTAAAAGAATCTGGTAATAAATTTTCATAAAATAGAAAGTGATTTAAGTAATCACTTGAAGATGCTCTCACTATGGGTAAAGCTACGATTAAAAAAGCCCATGCCAAAGGAAGAATCCGTAAAACTCTTCTAATAATAAAATTTTGAATATTGGGATGGTAGAGTAATGTTGTGGCTATCAAAAAACCAGAAAGAGTAAAAAATATGCTCATACCCACTCTTCCAATTGTTTGATTCAAATGCCAACTTGATAAACCCACTGGTAACATATGAGCAGCTAAGACACAGAGAATACTGAACCCTCGCCATCCATCAAGCACATTGTAGTAAGGCATTTTGCGCTGTAAAGGTGTTGTGTTTTTTATTCTTACCATATAGTTAAAAAGCGAAAGAATCTACCCATCAATACCAATAAAAAATTGATTTGTCGCTCAAAGGTGTGTGTTTTTATAGCGATCAAAACATTGACTAAATATAATAATCTACAGAACAGTCAAATTTTTTTTGACTATTTATTTTTGATTCAGGCTTGAGCCTTATCTACTTACTTAACTTTTTAAAGTTACTATTTATTTTTGCTTTTAGATAGATTAGAAATAGCTTCTTAATGGAAATTTCATCGCAAATCTAGATTTTATGAAGCTTAAATAAACTATTCAGTGTCTAAGTAAAAATAAATATTCTTTTGTGAGTAATTTTCCGTAAGTAAATTGACGTAGCCTTAAATATTTGTTTAAAATATGAGCTTAATTTCTATGGTTATTAAAATATTTATAATGATCCCTGAACAAGAACAAAAATGAGCGCAATATATAGAAGCGATTGCTGCTTTATTTGACAAAAAAACTGAATCAGAGCAAGTAAGAGTTTAGCTAAAATTGGAACTATTTTTGAGAGCAAACTCTTCAATAGGTTACTCCTCAATTAGGAGTTTCTTGACGCGCGTTCGGTTCGGGACTGATTCCGTCATCTCACGGTGGAACTTGTATGCCCCGTTTGTGCAGTAGGTCGGCGACGTTGAGTTTCACCGCTTTTTATTGTATTGGACAAGCCACAGGGACAAAAGCAGGAAGAAGCAGAAAATTAGCTAGCATCATTGGAAAACAAACTACCAATCACTGAAAAACAGGCTCACAAACTGAAGCTCAAATTACATCAAAGAATTCTTAGCAGTGTCCCTCTATTGGCTAATTTATTAGTAGAAGCGAAGAAAATAGGAAATTACTCCCCAGCCAAATTTGAACCTTTAGAAGATGTTACTCCAGCTTTTCTTCAAAATAGCGATCGCTTGTTTGCCAATACTAACCGCAACTTAATTGAACCAATACAGAGTTTTGTTAATATCACCTAATTCTACAATGAAAGACGAATTCAAACTAATTAAAAGAAATTTTTTGTTGTAATTGCTTTAATTCATCCCGATGACCAGTAAGCTTAATTACGCTTTTATGATCCGATAAATCCATGTTTGGTTCAACACTCAGTAAAACTTTTTCCAACCGACCTGCTTTTTGCCAGTAAAAAATTCCTGCTGTGGGTGCTAATAACAGCAAAAACCAGAATAAATTACTATTGGCGGGATAAAAAAAGCATAATATCAAAACAACACATAACAAACCTAGAGCAGCAATACAACTCAAGAAAATTGCTAAAAACAAACTGGGTTGCACAAAGCCTTCAAATGTTACTTGATTTTTTTCTCGATCGAGATCGACTACTCGATAAGCTCTTGATTCAAAATATTGTTGTAATTTAGGCAAAAAAACCTCTTCTGATTGAGAGGTAGGTAGTCTAATTTGTTCTGTACGATCTTTAATGGAAGCCCTGATGAAAAAAGGCAATCCAATCATCATTAAAGTCGTCAACACAAAAGTAGAAATAATATTAGTATCCACAGTTCTAAATAGCTCCCATATAATCTTAAGATTAACCTTGTTTAATTATTAGCTATTTAGCAAAAGTTTTCTAGGGTCAACCTCAACTATTAGTTAAGGTGAAGTATTACCTCACCTTACTAGAGCCATTAAAAATTAATCTCTTTGAGCATAATAGTGGTTGTAATAGTGATAAGAATCGCCAGAAGTACGATTTGCTTGGTTAGCAACTAGACCTAATACGGGAACGTGAGATACTTTTAGGTTGTCAAGATTTTGTTTGAGCAAGGAACGATCTGTTTTGCCAATTCTGACAACTAACACGACACCATTAGTCCTGTTGGCAAGGATTCTACCGTCAGCAAAGCCCAAAATGGGTGGAGTGTCATAAATAACTAAATCGTATCTACCAGAGCGTTTTAATAGCTCCATTAACTTCTGCATTCTTTGAGAAGATAACAAACGTGTGGGATCTGGAGGAATATCTCCAGCCGTAATAACCGAGAGTCCTTCCCAGCCCTCTGGTTTTTGAATTATGGTTTCTACCAGTTTTTTGAGTTCTTGTTCTTCTGTATCTCCTCGAAGAGGGGTAGAGAGGATATTGCTCAATCCCCTATTGTTTTCTAATCCTGTCCAACGATGAACCTGGGGACGACGCAAATCTGCATCAATGAGTAAGACTTTTTGCCCCATAGCTGCTGCTGCTTGAGCTAAATGAGAAGAAATAGTTGATTTTCCTTCAGAGGGAATGGAAGAACTGATAACAATGGAGTTGATGGGACTATCTGAGCCGAGTAGTCTAATATTGGCATTCAAAGAGCGAAAAGCTTCGGAGAAGGGCGAAGCGTCATAACGTCTTTGGCGTTCTTTTTTCTTCTCAACTGTGGATGTTCCACTACTAGCACCATCAGAATTACCCAAACCCAAATCAAGAACTCGCCCACCGATTTGTATTTGAGGTAAAGTAAATTTTTCTTCTTTTTTGGGTGCTTCGTCCAGGGGAGCTAGGTCTTTTTCTATGGGGATAATTCCCAACATAGGTAGCTTGACTGTATCTTTGATTTCTTCTGAAGAATGAAATACAGGGTCTAGCCTTTCTGCTAATAAAGCAGCACCAAAACCTAATGCTAAGCCACCAATCATCCCCAGAGCAATATTACGAGGAACAACAGGGGATACTTGTTTTTCTGCTTGGGTCGGTTTAGCAATTAATTGCCAGGGTAAGGCTTGTTTAGCAGCTTGTAGCTGTAGTTCTTCTTGGGCTGCAAGAAAGCGGTTTAAACTCTCTGTCGCAACGTTTAAATCCCTCTGTATGTCAGTATATCTTCTGGCGATCGCTGGCATCTGTTCCACAAGACCTTCAATTTCTTGGAGAGCCTCTCCTAGAGCTTGTTCGCGGATTTCTAAAATTTCAATTTCGTTGGCGGTTTGGATGTATTGTAGGTCTAGTTGCGATCGCAAAGAGCTCTGAGAAGGAGAGGAGATTGTGTAATCTACTTCTGAAGAAAAATTACGACCCAAAACACGAAAGGCTTCTTGTTCTAAAAGGGGTAATAATTGGGCTTTTTTATCTTTGAGAGCGATTACTACGGGATTTTGGTCGGAAAAACGAACTGATTCTTGAGCCAGTTCTAGTTCAATAGCCTGAAGTTCGTCTAATAATTTTTGATATCGAGAAGAGTCGCTCAAATAGCTGTTGGCAATAGCCTCTTCGGGTTGTTTTCCTAATTGATTTTGTAATTTTAAATAAAGTGCCCTTGCTTCACCTAATTGTTGTTGAGTATCAAAAAAGTTTTCTTCAAAAGTTACTTGTTTATCGGATAATATCTTGGCTTGTTCTTGTGGATCGAGGAGATTATAGGTTTGCCGAAATTGTTGCAATTGTTCCTGTAGTTTATCTACTCTGCTACGAATACCTGGTAATTCTTTGCGCACAAACTCGATACCTTGATTGACTTCGGCTCTTCTTTCTTCTAGAGAGTAGCTGAGATATTTTTCTGAAAGTTTTTCGAGTACAAAATCAATTTTTTCGCGATCGCTATCTGTATAAGATACTCTTAGTATTCTAGTTTCTTCAATTTGTTCTATTTGTAGCGGTGATTTTTGTGCCTTAATTAAATCCCAATACTCGATATCAGGATACTTAATTGCTAATTCTTCAACAACTGGTTCCAAAGTGCTAGGACTACGTAAAACTTCGATTTGAGTGGCGTAGTCTAATCCTCCCAAATCCTGACCTAAAATTGACAGGGTATCTTCGCTCTGTTGCTTGTTAACTGGTTCTACCAACAGTTGAAAACTGCCTCTATATTTTGGTTCTTGATTAAAAGTCCAAAGAATAGAAGCAGTTGTCATACTGAAGGCAATTAAGCCAATTAAGCGAAAGCGATGCTTGACAACATTTACTAGCTGTCGCAGATCGATACTGTCTTCATCTTCCTGAATGCTGACATTAGGATCGAGCATCGGCATTGAGTAAACATAGGCACCGTTTCCATTTCCGTTTCCATTTCCGTTTCCATTTCCGTTTCCATTGGTGGAAGCAGAATAGATAGAACTTTCCAAGCTTTTATCTGGCATTCTTACCAAGTCCTCACACACCTCTATTCTTAGTTAATTGGTCGCAATATAACCCAATTTTCGCTGCTCTAGTTTAATTTAATTACTTCATTAATATAGAGCAGCTTAGGGCAAAAATGTTTAGAACCCGAAAATAAATCGGAGAATTCCTAATGCTCCCCCTACAGGACTTAATACTGTACCAGCACCATCGGCAGCGGAAGTAAGTCCAGAGCGACTGACAACTACTACGTCTTGATTACGCAAAATAGGATTGGTTTCTTCATCAATCCCCTGAGCCAGATCGACTTGAATTTGTCGCTTATCCACTGTACCATCGTTATTGAGACGGACTAATTCTACCTTCCCTTTGTTTGCCCGTTGGTTATCAAAACCACCAGCAGCTAAAATTGCTTGGTTTAGAGGAGTATTCGGATCCACTGTTTGCGCGCCTGGGTTAACTACTTCACCGACTACGTTAACCGTAATTTGGCTTTCTAGAGTACTATTGATTCGAGCATCTTCTACTGCTAGGGCTGTAGCTTTTGGTATTACAATGCGATCACCATCTTGTAAAATGACATCTTTGCCAATATCACCAGCTTTAATTAGTTCCCAAAGATCCACGGCTAATACCTTTTCCGTACCATCCCAAGTTCGACGACGGACTTCTACTTCCTTAACATTAGCAAGGGGTTTGATGCCTCCTGCTGCTTGGACTGCTTGGCTGAGGGTAGGAGGAGAAGAAGCTCGTTGCTGCCCATTATTTTGGTTTCCGCCTCCTAGTTGTTCTGGCTGCACGGTATGAGAGCCTGGGCGATAAATTTCGCCTACCACAGCAACTTTAACGGGTTTATCGGTTTGAATCCCAAAACTAGCTTCTGAGAGTCTTGTCAATTCACCAGTATCAAGTTCATCTACAGTGGGAATAAAGATGGTATCTCCATCTCTTAGGGAAATATCTTGTCTTAATCTACCCTCAGTAAGTAAAGACCATAAATCAGAGTTGTAAGAAACTTCTTTACCATCAACTGTGCGGGTTACTCTAACACTACGTACATCTGCCAAAGTAGTAATACCACCAGCTTGTTCGATCATGTCTGTAACTGTGGGGAAATTAGGACTAGCAGCATCGAGGGTTACTTCATAAGAACCAGCATTATCTACTTCTCCAGAAATTCCAATTTTGAGAGGTCGGGGTGCAACTAAACCAACAGTAACTATAGGTCTTTTAAGATAAGTTGAATATTCTTGAGATACTAAATTAGATGCTTCTTTAAGAGTTAAACCATCAACATTTAAATTACCTACTAAAGGTAAACTAATAGAGCCATCTACTAAAACTGGGTAATCACCGCTATATTCTTCCACCTGAAAAATATCTAATCTAATCTGATCTCCAGAACCCAAAGTATAGTCACTTTCTCCTTGGGCAAAATCAATAGTTTCTTCGGGAGATACAGTTGGGGTCGGAGGTGTTTGAGTTTCTACGTTTTCTGTTTGTGCCTTGATAGGAGTAGGCTGAATAATTAACAATAAAGAAGTTGTAACTGTCAGTATTTGACAAGTCTTATTTAAAACTAATTGATACAAGATATGGTTCATCTTCATAAAAAAATCACAATTTTTTAGATACATTCATTGCGACTAGACTATCATTATTATCACTTAAAGTTAAAATGCCGAAAGCAAAAAAACAAAAGTTTCCCCATTTATTAGGTTCCAAATGGACTGCCCAACAAAAAACTTGGGGTTGGCGACATTTTCAAATCGTAAATCGCAAAAATCAGGGTAAATGGGTGTTTGCAGAAATGGTCGCTTCTTGCGATCCTCAGACACGTTTTTGGATTAATGCAGAACAGCTAAAGGATGATTCTTTGTGGAATCCTGGGTGGAAACCCTTAAAAGAAATCCAGCAAGCTGAAATGCCACAAAACTAGGATAACTAATTTTTTCTTACTTTTTATTTAACTTAGGTATTTTCGCGGTTTCTTCACGTTTCCCTTAAATAAATACTTCGCCAAATACTAACATCATTTGGAGTATTTGCCATCCTTACTTCTATCCCTATTTAATTATCTTTGACTACCGATGAATCCTGCTGTTGCTGTTGACCACGTTTCTAAAATCTAGGATCGAGTTCCTGTTATTGATAACCTTTCCTTTGAAATCGAAAAAAGAGAAATTTTTGGTTTATTGAACCCTAATGGTGCGGGAAAATCCACCACAATTAGGATGTTAATTGCCTTGGCAAAACCCAGTCAGAGCAATATTGAAGTAGCAGAATATAACACCCTGCGTTACCCCTCTGTAGTTCAAGAAAACATTGGTGTTGTCTTACAACAAACTAGTGTTGATGGCGAACTTTCTGTGAGGGAAAATCTGTAATTTCATGGCAGAATGCACCATGTACCCAACCCAGAACGACAAAAACGTATTAATCGCTGACTAGAATACGTAGAATTAGCTTCCAAAAGAAATGCTTTAGTAAAGCACTCTTTCTGGTGGAATAAAACGCCATTTCACAGATAGCTAGAGCTTTATTGCATGAGCCGACTATTTTGTTTTTAGATGAGCCTACAGTGGGTTTAAATACCCAAACCCGTCGTCGTTTCTGGGAAATTATTCAGAATTTGAATCACAATGGTATGACAATCTTACTAACTACTCACTATATGGAAGAAGTAGAATTTTTATGCAATCGCTCTGGCAATGGCAAACCAGGCAGAATTGGCATCATGGAAACAGGAAAATTGATTGAATTGCGTCTGTTACGAGATTTTCGCGAGCGTTACGGAAAAGCGATCGCTGTTACCCAAAAAGGAGATCGTATTGATTACCAGTTTTTTGCTGATTCTGACGCTGCCAACTTTTATTTAGAGTCTTTAGCTGATAAGACAGGAGTGATGGTAAGAAACTCTAATTTAGAAGATATTTTTGTTCGGTTGACTGGACATCAGTTGAATTAAACAAAAAATAATTATTACAACAAGATAAACTGTGTTTTGATTTGAATAGCACATATTTTTCAAGCTTAAAGAAAATTGGTTATGAAGCTCGAACAAGCAAGATAACAAGTCAAAAACAAAAGTACTATACCAGGTATATTCGGAACATTAGATAATAGTGAAGATAAATTAACTTGTCAATATGCAAGGAAATATGTTGCTAAAAATCTTAATTTTTGTTAAATATCAAATACTTGTTTTTTTGACGAATCTTGTTTTTGAACCCATTATTTGAGCATTCTGTCAATGCGTAAGTTCTCTTAAATTAATTATTCAGTAATCAATTATCGATCAAAAACTAACTAACAGATTTAATGCTTTGTCAAAAAATATGTTTACTTAGTCAAGATTAACCATATAACTTTTACGAACAACTGGTTAATAATTACTAATTTACTGTTAATTAGCGACTTCTGCCATCTCAATAGTTCTTTGTTCGATATCTTTAACTAAGAAGTTCAAAGGGCGATCTCGACGAATTTTGTATTTCAAACGTCTTGATTGAACTCTTAAAAGTAATTCTTCCAAACAATCGCGGTCAAAACAAACATGGCGTTGGCGATTGCCATTACCATCATTAGCACCAGAGATAATATGTAGTTGAGTATTTTTCTTTAATTGATACCACAAGCCATCTGCCGTATTGACCCCTGTAGCTACGGGATTGACGGACATATACATAGGGTCTAATCCTCCAGCACCCATACCCTGCTCGTAGTTATAGTAATAATGTAGGGGGACATCCGCAGCAGGTAAATCAAGTAATCCTTCGTAGAATTGCTGGGCAACCTGTAAATCAGACACCATCACGGTGTAAACTTTGGGCGCACTAGATAAAAACATCCACATAGCACCACCATAAGCCACCAATAGCATCACCATAATGCCTTGAGTAGAGAAGAGGCTATCTATGGGAATTGGAGGCAGAAATGCACCCAGAAAAGGTGGCAAGCTGAATAAATTAGAAGTTGTTAATTCTAGCAATAGACCCACGGCTATAGTAAGTAATTTGCAATCGGTGTATACGTATATTTAAATTATATCTGTCTGGTTACAACTGCGTGTTAGATATAGAGAAAAATAATTATGGTTCATTGGTCATTGATAATTGTTCTTGGTTATTTATGCGATCGCTAACTCTTCTTAAAACACCATTAATAAAGCGAAATCCTTCATTATCAGAATATCTTTTTGCCAATTCCACCGCTTCATCGATGGCAACTTTTAAGGGAACATCCAAATATAAAATTTCCGCCACAGAGATAGTTAAAATATCCTTATCGATTTTGGGTAAACGTTTAAGTTGCCAAGCTACTAAAACTTCTTCAAGATACTTCTCAATCGCTTGACGGTTTTCACGGATAGTAATAATAATCTCAATCGCATATTCTTTAACTTCTTGCTTATTAGCTAACTGCACAAATTCGGGAATTTCGATCGCTGTTCCCAAAAGGTTAATTGCTGTTTGAGCCAACTTTACCGCATCAGTTACCATTGCTTTGGCACTTTCGAGATCGTTAGCGCGAGTTTCACTACTAAGAAGTCGTTCTTCACCACGTCTTGTTTCGGCAGATGCAGTTTCTAAAATATCTTGTACTTCTGTTGTTAGAGTTCTCACCGCACTTAAGACAAAATCACTTAAATCTTCGTCAGCTAATTTCTGGGAATTGGTTTTGATCTGACTAATACCCAAAAGAGCTAGTTCGCGAGCGATACTTCGAGGCTGTTTACGAGGAGGCATAAGCTATTATGCATTAAATTTTATGATTATGGCTGAGGGAGAGAGACTCTGAAGGCTCACGCCTGAGACGTGCGTTAAGAGAGTAGAGAGAGAAAATGTTAATCAAAATGAAGACGGTAAGAGAGTTTTATGATTTTTCTTCCGTGGTTTGACTTTCGAGCTTTATTTTCTGATATGCCTTGGGTAAACTCATGGGAATGTCAGAAGGTGTTGCCCCTGGACTAACAATACCCCCAGATATTAGCACTTTAAAGGCATCTTCAATAGAAATTGACAGATTAATCGCTTCATGTTCTGGGACTACAGCATACCATCCAGAAGTAGGATTAGGAGTAGTAGGAATAAAAACACTTATCATTTTTTCTGGTAAGTGTGATTGTAATTGACTACTAACCGTTCCTGTAACAAACCCTAATGTCCAAACTCCTTTACGGGGATACTCCAGCATAACAACCCGTCGAAACTTATTTTTCGAGTCTCGCAAAAGAGTTTCTAAGATTTGCTTGAGAGTTTTGTAAACTGAACCCGCTAGAGGAATTGCTTGCAAAAATTGTTCGCCAAAATCTAGCAGCCATCTACCCACTATATTCCGCGCCATCAAACCGATAATTAAGATTAACAACAAAGGAACAGTTAAGCCAACTAGAAGATCCAGGAAATTGGTTAAAAATGGGTCTAGTCCATCAAAAGGATTAATTTGTTTAGGAACACGGGTTAAGAGATCGACTGACCATCTTGCCACCGTAATAGTAAGCCAGATGGTTGTAGCTAGGGGAATTACAACCAAAAAACCTGCGATCAAATCGTTTTTTAAATTTTGTCTAAAGCGTTGCAGCACAGAGTAAAAACTCTCCTTGACTACTGAACTAAATATTGAAATTCCAACTACTCAACTTCTTAAAAAAAATTGCTAAGAATTGTTGCATATATTGACAAAATAACATATCGAGACAAATTCTTCTTGAGGAAGATAAAAGAGTGTTACTGATACAAGGTTGGATCTTACGATCATACGCCGATCTAGCAATGTTTTTCTCCAATAAAAAAATATCGACCGAAGACAACAGCCTTCGATCTCAAGCAAATTGAAGAAGCTAATTATTCTCCTTCCTTCTGTCTTTAATTTAGCTCAACTCAAGAAACAGTAAACTGTAAATAACCCAATTAACGAGATACAGGAACTTGAGCACTTTTAGTTTTGGAGCCACCACTATTAGCACTTTGAAGTCCAAACCAACCCATAACAAGATAACCAATAGCCAGCAAAAAACTACTCATTCCAGTACGAATACCCTGTTTGAGTGCTTCAGTTTTAGCTCGACTTTCTCTTTGTAATTTTTGATCTCTTAACTGAGTTTGTAATTCGCTCAGTCTGGCTTCTAATGCTTCAGGATTGTTGGCTAATTCACGGAAAGTTTCTAGCTGTTGTCTGGTTTCTTCGAGACGTTGTAATTGTTGAGAATTGAGTTCTTGCCCTTGAAATTGTCCATTACCAATAGCGGTATCAATTTCTTGGATTCTATTTTCTAATAGCTGTAATCTTTGAGGGTCGGTTGAAATAGCATTTAGCTGTTCATATTGTTCGCTAATTCTACCTTCTGCTTCATCTGCTCTTTGTTCGAGTTGAGCCAAAGCATCAGTGCTTACTAAGCGCAGGTTATTAAGATGGAGTGGAACTAAAATAAGAAAAATAAAACCTAATAACAAAGACAAGATAAATACAGGTATTTTAAGGGAAAAACCAGAACTTTTAGCTGTTTGACTAACGCTATTCTCAATCCAATAACCTACTAACATAAAAGCCATGCCGACCATAGGAACAATACCGCGATCAACAATTTGACCTGTAAAAGCAATTTGCCATTGAGAATCTAAGGGCTGAAAAGGAATTGCTAAAGTAATGTAATCTATAAGAGAAGAGACTATTAAGATAGTCCCTACAGTCTTCAGACAAAGAGATGTAAATTTGGATGCAGAAGAATTACTCATGGTTGCTCTTTATAACAATACTTACTACTAATTAATATCACTGAAGTATCTAGTCTGCCTATCTTAACCTGTTTGAGATTACCCCATCAATTAAATTACCTTAAGCCAATTGAGATACCAAGATAATAATTAAATTTTTACTTCTAAAAGTTAATCTGCTTTTAGAATCTACAAGACAATAGCATTATTACTGAACACTTAATCATTTAAAGGAGTAAAAAATAGTGAAAAGATTTGTTGAAGTATTATCAGATAAAACATCATTAATCACCAAAGCACAAGAAATTATGGTGAGCAAGATGGAAACAGCAATTAAAGCCAAAGATTATTGTTCCATTGCTTTAGCTGGAGGTGGTACTCCTAAACCCTTATATGAGTCTTTGGCTAATCAAAATTTGCCTTGGGACAAAATACATATTTTTTGGGGTGATGAACGTTATGTACCCGCAGATCACCTCGATAGTAATCAATTGATGGCTCGCCAAGCTTGGTTAGACAAAGTTGCGATTCCTGATGAGAATATTCACCCAATGACAATTAACAATGAAAGTCCAGAGCAAGATGCTGCTAACCATGAACGAGAATTAAGAGAGTTTTTTGGTGTAGCTTCGGTCGAGTTTCCCGTGTTCGATCTGATTCTTTTGGGTATAGGTGATGATGGACACACTGCGTCTTTATTTCCTAATACAGATGTTTTACAAGAAACAGAAAAAGCGATCGCTGTCGGGGACAAAGTAGGTCAACCTCGCATAACTTTCACTGTCCCATTAATTAATCAGGCTGATTGTGTTTTATTCTTAGTAGCAGGAGCAAACAAAAGAGATGCTTTAGACCAAATTTTTTCCTCCGATGCTGATGATAATGCCTATCCAGCACGCTTAATTAAGCCTCAAGGTGAATTATGGTGGTTACTTGATGAAACCGCAGGAAAATTCTTCAAAAATAACGATTTATCCCTAACTTCCTAACTCAATTTGAGAGAGTTAGTCTCGATCGGGAATAATGAGTTGCTCTGCTGTAAATAATAATTAATCTATACCGATATTTATGATTATTTGTCCCAACTGCAATCATCAAAATCCAGAAGGCTCAGTACAATGTGAAAGTTGCTACACTCCCTTACCTTCGACTTCTCCTTGTCCTAACTGTGGTGCTTTAGTCCAAACCGATGCTACTTTTTGTGGTCAATGTGGTTTTAATTTACAAGGGAGCGAAAGTAATGTTTCTCCAGTAGCCAACAGTTTTTTTGAAGAAAATAGTCATAATGATTCTAAAGACGAAGATTTAGTGCCGACTGCGATGGGTTCTGAAGCATTTCAAAGTCCTTGGGATATCGAAGAAGTAGAATTCACCGAGATGGAAGAGCAACCATTATCCTTTAATGAAGTTGAACTAACTGAGCCTTCTGAATCTCCTTTTAAAGAAACCCAGGAACTGGGGGAACTGGAGGAGTTAGAAGAATTAGAAGAATTAGAAGAATTAGAAGAATTAGAAGAGTTAGAAGAGTTAGAAGAGCTTCCAGAAAGTGAGGAAGCTGAAGATTTAGAATCTTGGATATCTTCAATTAAAAAAGAATCTTTTGGCGAGGAAAATGCCGATTTAGAGCTAGAATCGGAAATTCCTGAGATTCCAGAACTATCAGTACCAGAATTAGAAACCTCTGAATTGACAACTACTGAATTATCGGTACCAGAATTAGAGAATTTTGACTCATCTGTTGTCGAAGAATCAGAAACCTCTGAACTCTCAGTCCCAGAATTGGAAAACCCTGAGTTATTCGTTACAGAATTAGAAAATCTCGACTCATCTGTTGTTGAAGAATCAGAAACCTCCGAACTGTCAGAAGCAGAATGGGAAAATCCTGAATTTTTCACAGCAGAATTGGAAAATTCTGACTCATCTGTTGTCGAAGAACCAGAAACCTCCGAACTATCAGAAGCGGAATGGGAAACTCCTGAAGTATCGTTTGTCGAAGAACCAGAACTGGAAACTACGGCTCAATTTGCTTCTTCAGAATCCAGTTCTTTAGAAGCTCCCACTACCAGTAATATTGTTTCTGCTCAATCAGCAGGAATGATTGATACTGCAACTAGACTACAGCTACAACAAGCGGTTTTGTTTCATCTACAAACAGGAACTAATATTGAAATTCCTTTGAATTTAGCAATAGTTCATATTGGAAAACCCAATAATCAAGTTCCCCCTGATATTGATGTTACTGGCTTCCCCAATGCGGAAATAGTCTCGCGAATTCATGCAGATATCAGGGTAGAAGGAGATACCTACTTTATCGAAGATCGTGGTAGTTCTAATGGAACTTATATTAATCACAGTCCTTTACTAGCTGGTAATCGTCATCGTTTGAGAACAGGCGATCGCATTAGCTTGGGTAAAGGCGATTTAATGACTTTTATTTTCCAACTCAGCTAAGGCTTACTGTGAACTTTTTAGTTTTCCGAGGGGAAAAGTCTTAAGCCAATTATTTGGTTAAAACTTATTAAGCAAGTCTAAAAAAATGCTTAATAGCTAGCGGAGAGCCAAATCGGATTCCAGGACGATATCAAGATCGCGATTGGGATCGATAGAAATTAACTCAACGCTATTCCCTCCTAGTATCCAGCCTCCTAAAGCACCTAAAGCAGCACCACCAATTACTTCTTCGATATTGATATCACCTAAAACTTCACTTAAAACCGTAGCAGCAGCACCACCAATAGCAGCACCTTTAAGAATGTCACCAGTATCGGTACCTCTTTTAACCTTTTCGGTACGTGTCACGACATCTGATGAGCCGTTAATATCTTGTCTTGTACCGTCAGCAAATACTAATTCTTGAGCCACAAATCGAGAACCATCTCTTGCGGGTTGGATTTCTCCTTCTATTTCTGTGCCATAGGGAATTAGAGTATTGCGATCGTCATCTCTAATATTTGCTGCCACTATTAAAGTAACGGGGACAGTTTCTTCTTTGGTAACGAGAATTTTTTCTTTCTCATATTCTAGGGGAATCTCTGCGCCAGCAGGAATCACAACTGTGCTGTATCGTCTGTCTCTAGAGTCTCTATCCCGATAGTCTCTATCTCTATATTCTATATCTCTAGAGTCTCTATCCCGATAGTCTATATCGTCTCGCTCGTATTCTTGTTCGGGAAATAGTTGAGCAGAGGCGGGATTTATCTTAACCAGGGGTGAAGCAATTGCCATACTCAAAGTTATCGTCAAAGAAATTGCAGTGATTGGTTTATAGTGTTTAAGGTTAAACATAATTTTTAAGATTGATTGACATCTTCGTTGAGTTATTAGCAGAGACGGAGAGTTTTATCGTAAGTTCCAAAGTGAAGTATCTGGCTAAATGTAAGTTTGATTGGGTAAAGGGATTTTAGATTTTCAAGAGTCGCTAATGGACTGAGGTTGTTTTATCTGCCGATCCCGCCCTTTAACATCTACTTATCACGTATTTAAAAGCAATATCAGTTAACAGTTATTGTATTGGCAGCAATTACTAAATCATTATGCTAGAGCAAGAACCTTCAACTAAAGGAATCGAAGAACAGGAATCATCGTCTCTTAAAAGAAAAAATTTTTTAATTGGATTGACTGGTGGGTTAATCTCAATTTTAGTGTTGTCAGGGTTATTTTATCTAGTTCTTGGCTCTAAATGGCAAACTAAAAAAGCCTCTCAAGAAAAAACTCTGTCTTTAGAAGATTCGGTAATTACTAATTTAAGCGATCGCTCAAAAGCACAAAGATTATCTCAGCTAAGTCAATTGCTTAGTTCTGAAAAATCAGCAAAAAATTCAGAAATTTCGCAACTCGATCGCCATCGCGCTCGTTATTTATTGGCAGTAGAATCTCTAAAACGCAATCAACCCCAGGCTGCTTTGCAATATTTAGAAGGATTAGCCACAGATTATGAATTGTTAGCTCCCTATATCTTGTTACGAGAGGCGGAAGCTTATCAAAAAATGCAACAATCGGAGCGCGCTTCGACAATTACTGAAAGTATTCTGACTAACTATCCTGATTCTCCTGCGGTAGTAGAATTACTGACTCTCTTAAATCGTCGCAGTAGTGAAGATATTAGTTATCTAGTTTCCCAGTTTCCCTATCACCCACAAACACAACAAATAGCTAAAGAAAAAATTAAGCAAAATCGGGATCATTGGCAATCTTTGTTACTTATGGCTACCTACGATCGCGGGGAAAATCTGAATCAAATTCGGGATCGTCTGGTTTTAGAATATCCTGCACAGCTTACAAAACAGGATTGGCAAACAATTGCTGATGGCTATTGGCGTTCAGGAGAACATCGTAAGGCTGCGGATGCTTATCTTTTTTCTCCACCATCTCCCCAAAATCTCTATCGTACTGCTCGCGGATTTCATCGCAATGGTAACTTTACTACTGCAAAAAGAGCTTATCAAAGATTGATTCGAGAATATCATGATGCCCAAGAGACAGGGCAAGCATTACTTTATATTGCTCGTTTATCTTCGGCAGATGAAGCGATCGCCTATTTGGATATAGCAATTGCCAAATTTCCGATTCAGATACCCCAAGCCTTGTTAGACAAAGCGACAATTTACGATCGGTTCGATAAAATTCCCAAAGCCCAATTATCCCGTAAACAAGCATTAGAGAACTATCCCGATTCTCAAGCCGTCTTGAATTATCGCTGGCAAAAAGCCTATAATCTAGCCCTTCGGGGAGACTACAATGGTGCTTGGCAATGGGGAAAAGCGATCGCCAATACCAAGTCAAAAGAAAGCGATCCTAAAGCAATTTTTTGGCTCGGCAAATGGGCAAACCAAGCAGGGAAAACAGAAGGAGCAAATCTAGCTTTTAAAACAGTTCTGAAACTCCATCCTCAATCATATTATGCCTGGCGTTCTGCGGTGATGTTGGGTCAGGATGTGGGGGATTTTCAAAATCTACGTCAAATACAACCTAATTTAAAATTTAAGCAGCACTACGAGCCTTTACCTATAGGCTCAGAAACTTTACAAGAACTGTATTTATTGGGGCAATATCAGGATGCGTGGGTGCATTTACAGTCAGAGCTTTTTAACCCACAACAATTGACTGTAGAAGAACAATTTACTGAAGGGTTGTTATTGGTCAAATTGGGGCAAATTCGCCCAGGGATTCAACATATTTGGAATTTAGCACAAAGAGAATCTGTTTCAGACCGAGCAAAATGGCGATCGCTAAGAGAACGGGATACCTATTGGTATAGTTTGTTTCCTTTTCCTTACCAAGAATCGATTGTGACTCATGCTCGTCAAGAAAAGATTAATCCCCTCCTACCCATTTCGGTAATGCGTAAAGAATCTACTTTCGATCCCCAAATTGATTCCCCTGTGGGTGCAGTAGGTTTGATGCAGGTGATTCCCCGTACTGCTGATTGGATTGCCGAACAAAACAACATTGCTACATACAATCTGACTAAACCAGAAGATAACATTCAGATGGGAACTTGGTATTTAGCCCATAATCATCAACGATATCAGAATAATTCTCTTTACGCGATCGCCAGCTATAATGCTGGTACTGGCAATGTTAATAGCTGGTTACAACAATTTTCTCTTCAAGATCCCGATCTATTTGTAGAGCAAATTCCTTTCCCCGAAACTAAAGATTATGTTGAGGGTGTTTTTGGTAATTACTGGAATTATTTACGACTTTACGATTCTAATTATCAGCTTTAAATAACTATTTATACCAGTAGGAATAACATTTTATATTTTACTTACATTTTGATATCAAGACAAATATAGCACTACGTATATACCTTAAGACATTTAAAAATTTGCTACTTGCTACCTACTACTTCCAAATCAAGAGCTTTCTTGTCCCAATACAATTTTATACAGCTATATTTTGTATCCGACATTAATACTTTATATGAGCTAAATAAAGTTTATATAAAATATTTATGAATTTTATATAAAGCAATCTCAGCTACTAAGTATTTGTGAGATTATATGTTGTAAAGGAAAACTACAGGGTTATTTTGGGTAACCATATTAATTAATTGAGTACCAGAGTAACCGATTGTTTAAAATGACTAAAAGTGCTAAAAGAATTTGAGCAGCTACTTAATTTCTTGGTTAGTTAGTTAGTTAGTTTTTTACAATTTTGCTGTTTTTTTCAGTAAAAGAACATTTTGAACAGCAAAATTTTTCTTTTCAATCTTAAAAGATAATTTTTTAACATCTTATTTATTATCATTTCGCCTAATTTTTAAACTTAATACCAAAACAAAAAATTAATTTATTCCCCATTATCAAGATTATTTAATTTTATGGTTTTAAACAATAATTCATTTCAAGACGTAGCTGATAGTGCAGGAATTGTTTGGTCGAAGCATCGAGGAGATGAATCGATCTCGGTTGCCTGGGTTGACTACAACAAAGATGGTTTACTCGATCTCTGGATTAGCGGACATGGTTATAACAATGCTGCCCCTAATGCTTTGTTTCCCACTGCCAAATATCCTTTTCTCTACATCAATAATGGGAATGGCACTTTTACTAATCTTTTTGAATCAGACTGGCGACGGGGAAATGGTGGCGATACCCACGGTACTAACTGGTTTGACCTCGACAATGATGGCGACTCTGATGTTTTTGTCAATTCTGGCGGACAATTAGGAGCAGGAGGCGGACAGCCCAACTATCTTTTTGTTAATCGCAACAGCGCAATAGGTCTTTTAACAGAAGAAAGCGAAGACAGAGATGTCGTTTATCAAATTGGTCGTAGTCGCTCCTCCGTTTGGTTTGATGGCAATAATGACGGTCGTTTAGACTTTGTTAACCTGGTTGCAGCTAGAGATGATGGTTTAGGAGCCAATGCCTATTTTGAACAGCAAAGTAATGGAACTTTTACTAATCGAAGTAATGCAGTAGGCTTTAATGTGCCTGGTTCTTCGCGCTATGGTCAGTTAGCGGATCTTACAGGAGATGGCAAACTAGACCTAGTAATTCAAGGAACTTTTGAATTTCCTTTAGCGGTTTATGATGTTTCTTCGGGCAACAATTTCCAAGATGTTACCAATAACTTTAACTTTCCCCTAACTTCTGATAATCCTCCCGATCCCACACAAGACTTTGAGAACCACACCTCAGCCAGAGATACTGTGATTGCTGACTTTGATGGTGATGGCGATAACGATATTTTCTTGGTGCGCTCTGAGATTAAAACGATTTTACCCAGTGTTTCACAAGACAATAACCGCATTGTCTCTAGCGATCTAATTGTCCGTAACCCTGGACAAGAAATTGGTTATAGTTTTCAAACCAGTGGCACTGTTGCCATTGACTTTTTCGATCTAAATGGTGTTCAAGCAGATCTTAATCCCAATGAAATTTTTATTGGTGCTTCTGGGCGCAATCCTACCGCTCAAGAGTTAGAAGCCTTTGTTAACATTAATTCGGCCACTACAGAAACCGCCGTTAGTAATGATAATCCCCGCACTGATGCTGTAGATAGAGTTGCAGCTTTAGCTTTAAGTCCCAATAATTCAGGGGTAACAGGCTTACCTGGCGATCGCTCAGAACGGGGAGTTTATATCAACTACGATCCTGGTACGCAAACCTGGGACATTCGTTTTAATTCCAATAATTTTGCCAGTATTCGATCGGCGGTAGAATCAACCACAAATATTACAAACTTGCAATCGATTGGGTTTACTAATGTCGATCCTGCCAGTAATGCTTTGACCGATCAATTGTGGATCAACAACTCCAATGGTCAATTTACTCTCAGCGACGATCCAGTTTTTGCTAATCCTACTTTAGCGCAGTCCGTTGTTTCAGGAGATTTTGATAACGATAAAGATATCGATCTTTATGTGGCTAATGCCTATTCTTCCTTCGATCGACCCAATATCCTCTATGAAAATCAAGGAGACGGCACTTTTACCACTGTTCCCTTAGCTGGAGGTGCTGAAGGTACTGCTAAGGGGCCTTTATGGTTGGATTTCGAGACTGGCTCTAAATTAGCCACAAGTGACTTTAATAACGATGGTTTTCTCGATATTTATGTTGGTTCAACGGTAGCTCGTTCTCCCCGTAAAACTTATCTCAGTTCTCCTTCTCAGCTATATCAAAACCAAGGTAATAGCAATAACTGGCTCTTAATCGATCTCCAAGGAACTCAGTCAAATCGAGAAGGTATTGGAGCGCAAATTAGGGTAACTTCTGGAGGTACAACCCAACTTAGAGAGCAAAATGGGGGTACTCATAACTTTGCCCAAAACGATACTCGTCTTCACTTTGGTTTGGCACAAGACAATATTATCGAGCAAGTAGAAATATCTTGGCCATCTGGTGTTACTCAAGTCCTTAATAATGTAAGTGCCAATCAAGTTCTGACTATTACTGAACCCTTTGCTAACGATATAGCTGGAGACAACAGTGAAAACTTCCTTGGTGGTACAGGACAAACCGATCGAATAGAAGGGTTAGACGGTAACGATACTATTAATGGTTTTGGTGGTAACGATAGCCTGATTGGTGGTGATGGCTCTGACAGTATTTTGGGTTCGGAGGGAAATGATACTCTTTTGGGTAACGATGGAGGAGATACCCTCAAAGGTGGTTCGGAAAATGACCTGATTTTTGGTGGAAGCGATCTCGATCGTTTAGAAGGTAATTCTGGAGACGACACTTTAAACGGAGAAGCTGGCAACGACTTTTTAACTGGTGGTGCTGGTTTTGACGTTC
>NZ_LR213822.1 GCF_900659865.1 Hyella patelloides LEGE 07179 | reverse complement strand
AAATTGTGGAAGTTACGGAAATAAAACATAAAGTGATATTAAATTTTTTAGGAGTAATATCAAGATAAGCTTAAATCATCTCCAGTCCTTAAAATAAGCTATTTCCTGAACTATTTATCGTAAAAAAATCTCAGTATTTTTGCATTAAAAGTTTAAAGATTAGAAAAAATAGGATAATCTGACTCCAATAAATAGTATTTTCAAGCTTTATTTATTGCTTAATTTATTACCTAATTAATTGCTATAAAAAAATGATTGAGATCACATCATTTTGTGATTGTGTTTACTTGCTTTAACCTGAGTTCGGGATAAGCTGAACTCCTTGCTAGGCAGTTAACTTAAAAATTCCTTTTTATAGTTAAATTTTTAATCGATCCGCTCTCGAAATCTTTGAGGGGCTTCAAGCAAGCGAGCTTATAGCTTATAGCTACCCTAACCGTTTAATTTTCTTAACCCGAACTGACGTTGCTTTAATTTTCTGATAACAAATAGAAAAAAGAATGCGACACATCCTGTAAGGGCGAATGGTCGTTCGTCTCTACCCAAGAATCATCTGTTGCAAATATTATTTGATTTGGGATTAATAAAGAAAAGATCGCTATATAGCTAAATAGGGGTTACTGAAAAAGTCTAAAACCTAGACAAATCAGTGCTTGACAAGAGTTAAAAATATTTTTGTTTAATCAACCACCAATAAATTCCAGAATCTGCCTTGCTACTGATTCGGGCTGTTCCCATTGTGGTGAATGACCCAATCCGCGCAGCCAAACTAATTGAGACTTAGAAATTGCATTTTTAAACAGATAGGCAACTTCCGTTCCCAAAACATCATCTCGTTCTCCCCAGAGAATTAAGGTAGGCTTATTAACTAGAGGAATACGCTCTCTCAGTCGATAATAACCACCGCTACGGGTAAAGTCATTAATTGCTCTCGACCAACCTGGCATCAATGAGGGCAAGGCAGCGCAGCGAATGACATCTTCTGTTGGGAAATCCAATAAACCCAAGCTTTTGCCCCAAAATAACCCGAAATTGCGTCGCTGTCGCCAAAATTCTACCGCAAATTCCACCATGGGATCGGGCAATAGCTTACCAATAGGAAAACTACCGCTATAGCCTACTGAATTAATCAATACTAACTTAGCAACCGCTTCTGGATAACTCAGAGTAAAATCAATGGCAGTCGCCCCGCCCATAGATACCCCTACCAAAATAACTGGACGGTTAATTAAACTGTGCCAAAAACTGTAAAGATGTTCTTTTATGCTGTGGGGATTATAGGAAATATTCGGCAGGCGTTCTGTAAAACCAGAGCCGAGAAGATCCACCGCCCAAGTTTCCCGTTTTGCTGCCAGTAAAGGAATCAGACGGCGAAATTCCAACAGAGAGCTATCAAATCCGTGTAACAACAAAATGGGCGGGGTCAGCCCTGTAATTCCCAACTTTGTATAAGCAGTAGCGATCGCCCTATAGAATAAAGGGGTTAATGTTGGATAACGTTTAATACTTTTAGCGAGGAAGATTGACTCACTATTCTCTAGTAAATGAACTTCTTGGGGAAGGAAATTAGGAAACATTCTGTGTTTGAAGCGATTGCACGTTGTCAACTTCCTATTTTAGTGTAGGGTAAAAAAATGAAAAAAGTTGTGGCGCGTCGATCAATCATCGTAGTTAAACTTCAAGGCTACAAACTCATCACCAAATTCTGGTCGCGAACAAAATACCACCTTCTCTCTAGATCTTTCGTTGATGAGGCAACTGACTTCTCTCTTAAAGCCTTCAAGATTATTGGCATATCTTTGAGGATCGATACGTAATTCTCGTTTAAACTGATTCCAAGGAACATCAACGATTTTATCACCACAGACCATTTCTACTTCACCGCCTTCGGCATCGAGATCGCCCAATTCGACTTCAAACTCCGCAGCCTCAATTTCCACGAACTTGCACCGTTCCATCTTTGCCCGTCCACCGCAACTAACCAGTAGATTGGAAGCTAAAATAGTGGTAAATGCGATCGCTACTGTTGGTAGTAATTTCATGGTTCTGAGTTTATCTCTTTCCTTAAATTCTCAATATATCTATTATTTATTAATTCAGAAAAAAAGTTTCTTGGGGAACGCAAAAGCGTAAAGCTCAATCATTTTGTGTTTAAAAAGTTCGTTACCTTAGTTTTCTTATGGCAGATAAAAAAATAGTTTTTATTTTCAGATAATTGTCAATCAAATAATATCAGTCAAATTCTGTTGGTGAATTTGGTTTTTGATAAAGCTTAAAAAATCGAGATATTTGTTCTTTTTTGACTCTTGATTCTGATAGCTCTGGAATTTCTGCTTCTCCAAAAAAAGCGATTTCGCTAGTTTCATTACTAACTTTAGCGTTTCCTCCGACAATCTCACAGTGAAAAAAGAGTTTATATACATGGTAAGGAAATGCTGGTGGATGTTGTTGTTTTTCTCGATCGTAAGCTGCTAGTAATTTAACAACCCGTGTTTCAAAGCCTGATTCTTCAAAAACCTCACGAATTACAGATTCACTGGGCGTTTCATTCACGTCTGCCCATCCTCCTGGTAAAGTCCATCGTCCACGATCTGCAATCTCTCTAACTAATAAAATTTTGGCATTTTTAAAAATAACTCCACGGACATCAACTTTAGGAGTAGCATATCCAAATTCAGCAGCGTTAAATTTTAAAAACTCATCGACAGATAAATTCGTGTAATTTGCTAAAATTTCCGATGAAATTGCTTCTATTCTACGATAGCGTTCTCGATCGAATTGTCCAGTTGCGTAATGTAATCCTGTTTGACTGATAGCTTGAAGTTCTCTCGCCCATTCGATCCATTTCATAGACTTTTTGTTCTTTATAAGTAACTAATTATGAATTATATAAAGATGAAACCCAGCAATCATCAAAAATATTATAATTAAGTTGTAATAATGTTATAACTTATTGGAGAAATAAGAATTACTACTTTACATAAATAGAGGTCAGTAACCCTTTTAAATAAGCTTGATGTATGGCTTGAATACGAGTTTTTGCCTTTAGTTTACTGGCTGCATTATTAATATGAAACTTAACTGTGCGATCGCTAATAAATAATCTTTGGGCAATTTCGCGATCGCGTAAACCATCGGCTAACAATTGAATTATTTCTTGCTCTCTACGGGAAAGAAAAGTATCAGTTTTACGAGGAGAATTATAGGGAAGAGATAGTTTAATTTGAGTAATATTATCGTGGGAAATCTTGGTTTGTAATTTGCCCCCTATGGTAATAAACGCAAAATTTAGATCGCTAAAGGCTATTGCTGTTTCTGAGTCGGATAATAACATGGCTTCTAGATACAAGCGATCGCTTTTGTAAGTCAAACGACAATAGTTGCAATTATGAGTTTTTAAAGCCTCTGCGGTTTTTAATAATAAATAGTTTATAGAAGTAGTTAAAGGGTTTTCTGTACCTACTAAAATCAAACGTACATTGGTTAAAATCTCAGATATTTGCTCAGAAAGAGGCTTATTTATGAGTGATTCTGAAGGAATAATTTGAGAATACCATGGGGCTTTTTGTTGATAGAGTTGAACGTTATTTAAAGCCACTGCTACCGAACTACAAAGTATTCTCAAGGCTTCTAAAAATTCTGCTTTCATGGGCTGATGAGAAAAAACCGCTAGCACCCCAATAGCTTTTCCTGCAATAGCTAGAGGTAGTCCTGCAAAGCCACAAATCTTATTTGCGATCGCCCATTCTCGATTTTTTACCCAAGATTCTTCTGCTAGAGAGTTGCTCAAAAAAGGAATACAATGTTGGGCAATTTTTCCCACTTTATAAGCACCCATTGGTACTATGGCAAAATCCCCATCCAGACGGGTATACATTCCCGAAGAAGCCACTAACTTTAATACAGTGCGATCTGGTTCGACAAGCCAAATACGGGCAAAACAACAACCACAGTTTAGTACCAAACCATCAGTTATTTTATTGGCGATCGCTTTTGATTCGAGACAACCAGACAAACTTTGATTCAACTGATTAATATTCTGTAGTTCAAATAGTAGTCTAGAGGAATTGAGCAAGGCATTATCATCAGACACAAGATAAAAAGGGAAGTTAGCTAATACTTCTAATTGAGGTACAAATTAAATCTTTATCCTGTATTGAAAGCTACAAATTTCTGAGATTATTGAATTGTTGACAATTGTTCCTGAATTTTGCGATCGCGTTTTCCTTGTAAAATTAGAGGAACACCATTGTTAGGAGCGATAGTAGCACCACGACGAGTGGGAACTACAGGGCGATCGCTCGCTAAAGTTAAATCGTATCTTGTTAAAACTGTAGCTAAAACTAATTTCATTTCTAATAGAGCTAGAGCGTAGCCGATACAGCGACGATTACCCCCACCAAAAGGCAGAAATTCATAAGGAGAGTACTGACGCTCTAAAAAGCGTTCTGGTCGGAATTTTTTGGGTTCAGGGTAAATATCTTCACGGTAGTGAGTTAAATAAGTAGTAGGAGTAAGAATTGTTCCTGGTGCAAATTGATAACCCATAACTTCAATCGGCGACTTAGCAAGACGCATAAACGCAGTAATAACTACAGGATTAATTCGCAAGGTTTCGTTACACACAGCAGTTAAATAGGGTAAACGAGCAATTGCCAAAGGATCGTCAAGATCTGCAAAACCATCTAATTCTGCTAGTAATTTTTGTTTGACTTCAGGTATCTTATGAATCCAATAAAAAGCCCAGGATAAAGCTGTGGCTGTAGTTTCGTGACCTGCTACTAAGAGAGTCATCATCTGATCTTTTAGCTCGATATCGCTTAAACCTTCTCCTGCTTCATCACGAGCCGACATCATCAGAGTAAGAACATCGTTTCCCGATAATTCTGGGCTAGCTCGTCTTTCGTCGATTTCTGCTTGCATTAGCTCGTAAATTTTGCATTTGCGTCGCACTACTTTCCCCCAAGGACTCCATTCTCCCAAATCTTGTTGTAAGAAAGGTAAAAAGATCACACTAGCTTTTAAAGGAGAGCCTGTTAAGTCTAATAACTCAATTAACGAGGGTTTAATTTGTTGGTAGCGTTCTCCTTCACTCAGACCAAAAACAACGTGTAAAATTGTCTCAAAAGTAATATCCTGCATAGCTTTTTGAGCCACAAAAGTTTGTTTCTCTTGCCATCTATGAGCTACTTGTTGGGTAATTTGACAAATAGTTTGAGCATAAGATTTTACCTTTTCTCCATGAAATGGTGGCATCATTAATTTGCGCTGTCTGCGATGAGTTACACCATCTAATAGAACAAGGGAATTATCTCCTAAAAGGCTGCCAGCCAAATTATTAGTACGCCCCACATCAAATTTTTGAGCATCTACACTGAGAATTTCTTCAATTCCTTGAGGGTTGCTGACTACGGTGAAAGGAGGTAGACCCATCAACCTGAGATTGAACATATCTCCGTATTTACTGGCGCATTCTTCTAAAAAATCGAGGGGACGAAAAATCCAGTTAATTAACTGAACCAAGGGCAAACTTTGAGGACTTTTGAATGGTTTCATGGCTTGGGTAGCTTAAAATTTCAGTTTTTATGCAATTACAATTTAGTTTAAAAAAAAATTCAGCAGGAGGATACAATCAATTTGGTAAATTCAGCACAATCCTGAAGGTTTAACTTCATAATGTATCTCTTCAACAGGTAGAGAATCTCCATTGAGATTGTTGTAACTCAACTGAAGTCTTCTTTCTTTTGCATATTCAATCAACTTACCCGTGTATAATTCAGCATTTGTTCCCAAGCTTTGAATTCGTACTTTACCCCCAAATACTGTAGCCCTGGCTAGATAAATTACCAGATCGTCCCGTGACGGTCGATTTACAGTGGTACTTGCGGTTAAGTGAGCCAATCCTCGCTCATCTATTTCTTGAGTCATTGCCACTGCTGTATTACGAATACCTCTAATGGCAACAATTGCAGCAGCTACCGCCATAGTGATATCAGTACCATCATCGGTAACAATTTTCTGGTGGGAAAGATATTGAAAATTCTTTTCGCCCAAATCATCTCGAATGCGACGATGAATCATGTTATGAGGACGGTAATTAGATAATGCGCCGACAATCGCTCCACAAGCATGACGGGGTTCTCTCCAAGGAGATTCGCGGGTTTTACCATAGATACGTTTTTCTCCCTCTTCTAAACGTCCCACATGAGTTTTGAGATCGGTTGCTACCAAAACAATCGATTGAGAATTACCTTCATAAAGTCTTCTGCGTAATGGTTCGTCCATCTGATGGGCTACGGTAACATGGGCTAAGGTTGCACCGTTATCTGTACCACCTCCTGCGGGGAAAAATGCCTCTAGTTTCAGTTCGCCAATTTCCGAAAGGGTAGCAAAACGAGATGCTACGACATCTCGATAGCGTTTGGTAACTTCTCCTTGGTGAATCCGATCGCCACAGTTAGTATATGCCAAAGTGGTAACTGCACTGGGTAGACTTAAATCTGCTCCGCAAATATTCATATCTGTAGGATGATATGCAGCAAATTGTAGTTCGTCTCGTAATAACTGCAAGCCATTGATTAGGGCATAGCGATCGCTTACAATTTCATTGAGATAGTTATGATAGGCATTTCTTTCCATACCAAAGCTAGCAGGAAGACACCAAAAGCGATCGATTCTTTTTTGGGTAGAAGCTGCATCAAATGGAAGGGACATAATTAATTGAATTCAGATATCTATAATGCTTAACAAGTTCAATAATATCTCTTGATTTAGCCAGATACCTCAAATAGATTAATCTTCTTGCTTCATCCGTACTTCTAGACATTTTGCTAAGATATTATCTATCAAAAATGTGGGTATTTCATGTTTCAAATTAAACTACTAACTCGTAATTTAGTAATTATTTTATTTGGCTTTAGCGGGATAGTAGTAAATATCAATTCTTATTCAGTTGTTGCTCAAACAGAAGCTTCTGAGCCTTTAGCGATTCCTCAAAACGATCCTTTATTACCCCCTAATAATATTAATAGAGAACTTTCTCCTCTAGAAAAAAAAAGAATTAAAACAGAGATAGAAACATTAGAAATTGAAGCAAATAGCCAATTAGAGCAGGGTCAGCAAAAGGAAGCTTTTAATATTTGGTTTCGCCAATTAAGACTTTATAGAGCAATTAGTTTATCAGAAGAAATTATTGCTTTAGGAAGAGTAGGAGAAATAGCATGGCAAAATAATCGAGGGCAAGAGTTAAAAGTTATTACCCAACGTTTAGATAGTATTTATCAAGAACAAAAAACTAATAATAATGTAACCGCAAAATTACTGAATATTTTAGGCACTTCCGCTCAACAAACTCGTAATCTCGATAATGCGATCGCTATATACAATACTCTTTTAACTCAAGCACGTCAAGCGGATAATATTCAGCTAGAGCAACAATATCTAGAAACTATAGGAAAGCTTTATCTCGATAAATTTGACTATTCTCAAGCAGCTAACATCTATGAAGAGTTGCTAACCTTCAACAGTGGTGATATCACTACCACAGCTACCGAAGAATACCTCTCAAATCTAATCGATATTTATCGCTACAATAAACAGCCACAGAAAGAAATTATCGTCAAAAAACAATTAATTGATTACTACCAAGCTCAAGAAGATAATCAAAAAATAGGAAAGCTCAAAGTCTCTCTGGGAGATGATTATCAGACTTTGGGTGAAATAGAATTAGCTATCGAATCTTATCAAGAAGCCATCATGCTGGGGCAGTCTTTTCAACAAATAGCACTGACCAGTGAAACTTTAGCAAAATTAGGTCGTCTCTATCAACGACAAGAACAGTATACTTTAGCGATCGCAACTTATCAACAACTACTCGATGTACAAAAGCAAGCCTATAACTCTTATGGTGTCATGAACGCCTACGATCGCTTAGGAAGAGTATATTTGATTTTAGAAGATTATGAGCAAGCTTTTACGGCTTTTACTCAAGGTTTGGAAATAGCACAGTCTCTTAACTATCAGGTAGGTTATTTTACTGATTTAATTGACCAAGTTGAAATGAAAATTAAGTAATTTATCGTATATAAAACAGCAAAAAAGGTAAAGAAGTCGATACGACCTACATTTTTACTTTTGCTAGTCTACAATAAAAAAACTTATTTTTATTTATCAGTCTCATGCACGACAAAACAACGAACTTAAAGCAAGCTCGACATCTTATAGAATGCTTTTCTGCTATCAAAATCCCAAAAATCCCCTTGGCTTTAATTCTTTTCTATCTTCTCTATTTAGTTAAATCAGCTTTGGGGATAAATATTTCCAGCAAACACAGTGCGCCTCAAGTATTTAAGATTCCTTTAATGACTCTTGATTGCATCTTACCAATTGCAGGAAATTACTGTTATAAATCAAAACTAGACATTTCTTTAAAGTAGCGAGAAATGATTAATTATCAATTTTATTTGAGCCAAATTTGTCGGATACTTTATTAATTGCCCAAGTAGCAAAAGCACCAAGAAAAAGAATGCCAATTGCAGGATTAAATAAAGGTTGCCATAGCTGATACCAAATATCAAAACCGAGGGGAATGTTTAAAGATTTGCCAATAACAGCGATCGCAAACCAAGCAAAACCGAAGAATACTAAAAAAACATCGGCGATTAATAAACGTTCGATCCAAGTTACTAATTGTTCTTTCATTTATTTAAAAGTATTTAAAATTTTTTCTATGGTATAAAATTGTAAACTTAAAGGGGGCTATACTAATTAAGGTTTTTAAAATAATTAATAATTAGATTTGCTAGTTGTTAGAAGAGACGTTTCGTCGGAAGGTCTTGACAATTGTCAATCAGAAATTAATTAAAATTACAATATTTTATGATTCATATTTCAAAAAGATTTAACTGGGTTGCTGTGTTAATCGCATTAGTAGATCTCTGCTCTATAGAGACCCCCTGTTTTTCTAATAAATCTTTAAAATAGTTAGCAGTATTCGGCGATTTTTCTTCTACGGGACAATGAACAAAAAAGTAAACGGTTTTGCCAATTTTTAGCCAATCACTAACTTGGATCGCCCACTGTGCCAAATAAGCTTGATTATATTCGGCTTCTGGATTACTAATAAAACGAACTAAGGCATAGTTATTCGTGACAACTGGCTGTAGGGGAACATTCGGTTTGCGTCGCTGTGAATTAACTTGAGGATCGTTATTACAGTTATAAATTGGGCGAGTATCTAAAAGTACCCTAGCAATATTTAACTCTAATAGCATCTGATTAAGCTGCTCTTTGTAAGGAGAAACAAACCAATCGGGATGACGTACTTCTACCGCAATGTCATGTTTTTTAAAAGCGATTAAAAACTCTCGTAAATCTTTTATATACTGGGGACTATAGCTAGGTGGTAATTGAGCAAAAACCACCCCTAATTTATCTTCTAAGCCAGACATGATTTTGAGAAAACTTAGTCCCTGAGCTATTTTTGGTTGTAACAAACCTTTGTGAGTAATTGTTTTCGGAAATTTTGGGCAAAATTTAAACTCTTTAGTAGTTTCATTTGCCCATTTAGTAACAGTGTTTGGCTGAGGAACAGCATAAAAAGTAGTATTACCCTCAACTGTATTAAACTGCTGACTATAAAGATTTAAAAAATCTCCAGACTTAGTTTTTGCAGGATAAAAATTACCAACCCAACCTTTATAAGACCATACAGCACAACCTAAATATAATTTTGGGGGAATCATTTTTTTGTTGGTGATTTGTTGTTAGTCCCGTCAAGCACCCAATGCAACGGGTATCCTAAAGGACTCGGCTTCGCCATCGTAAACGGGATCGAGATGATTAGTGGTTTATTGCTAATTGTTACCTATTACCTATTACCTATTACCTATTACCTATTACCTATTACTTATATTCTTTGCTCCTTTATTGACTAAGCACTGCAATTTTCTGTTGCTCTTCTTCCGTTAATTCTGGGGACTCACCTACTGCTTCTTTATACATTTTGATATACTCTAAAGCGGATTTTAACCAGCTAAAGTCTTCTCTCATTCCTCGTTGTTGTAATTCCTGCCATTTTTCTTTATAACGGAAACCTTCCCACGCTCTTACCATACAGGTATAAAGGTCTAAGGGTTCAAAGCGATCGAAACAGTAGCCAGTACCAGCTTTGTTAATAGGGTCATGATGAGATACTGTATCCACTAATCCCCCTGTTCTTCTTGCTATGGGTACGCAACCATAACGCATTGCCAGTAACTGACTAATGCCACAGGGTTCAAACTTAGAAGGCATTAAAAAGACATCACAACCACTATAAATTCTTCTGGCAATTACATCACTGTAAAGTAGCTGTACTGACATTCTGCCACGAAAACGAGAAGCAGCTTCCCATAATTGAGTTTCTAATGAGCGATCGCCAGTACCTAAAATCACTAACTGAGCATCAGTATAGGACATAAAGCGATCGAGGATTTGTAAAATTAAATCGATCCCTTTTTGCTCTACTAACCGAGATACTACCCCCATCAATAAAGCATTAGGATTAACCTCTAAACCTAATTCTTGTTGCAACACTCCTTTGTTCCGACTACGCTTTTCAATAGTATCGACGGTGTAATTTTGTTCTAGATAACGGTCATTAGCTGGATTATAAGAGTCGGCATCGATTCCGTTGGTAATACCCCTAAGTTTTCCGCTAATGAAAGACAGTAAGCCTTCGAGCTTTTCGCCATATTCTACGGTTTTTATTTGCTCTGCATAGGTAGGAGAAACAGTACTCACAATATTAGCAAATTGCACCGCAGAAGCCATCGTATTATGTCCCTCCATATACCAAGGACACCAAGTAATTCGATCGAGATACCAACGCCAAGGACCTTGATAAGCCAAATTATGAATTGTAAATACAGTGGAAATATCAGGAGTCTGATGCATCCAAACAGGAAGCATTCCTGTATGCCAATCATGACAATGAACTATCTGGGGTTTCCAATAATTCCAACAGAACTCGGCTGCGCCATTAGAAAAGAATGTAAATCGCCAAGCTTCATCTTCTCCCCCATAAATACGATTGGGATCGAAAGCAGGATGTCCGAAAAGATATAGAGGAATATCAGTATCGGGTAAAACAGTTTCGTAGATGGCAAAGTCATTAAACATAGCAGATCCCCACCACACAGGTTCTTGAGGAATATCGAGTTTTCCAGCAAGAGTTCCATAATAAGGGAGAAAAATGCGAACATCATGCCCTAACTGTCTCAAAACTTTAGGTAATGAACCTACTACATCACCCATTCCTCCTACTTTAGCGATGGGTGCTGCTTCTGCTGCTACAAATAAAATTCGCATTACGGTGATTCCTTTAGCTTCTTACTGGTGGCACTTCTTCTCACTCTCAGAGATTATATAGGGGATAGGATGCTATTTTGAATATTTATTTCCGAAAAAACTCGTGATTTTAGTTGTTGGCACTCCCCAACCTGAAAAGTAAGGGGATTCTTGTTTCAGCGAACCACAGCTAAAGATAGTATATCTATATAATTAGGAGTAAGTATTGATAGCTCCTCCTCGGTCTTGAATGTCGATCTGTAGAAATAAAAAGTTATTTGGTAGTGTTGCCAAAAACTTGAGCTTTCTTGTAGTATGATTAAAACTTAAATTATTACTAAGCTTAATGAACTTTTTCGCAACCTATAAGATGGAAACCTTTTCAAGGTGAGATTATTTAAATTTGCCTGAGATGGTATCAGGTTTTCTAGGCGAACGTTAACCTTATGTAAGTGTAGCTGTAGTGAGTTAATTTGTTCCTGCTGCTTCGGCAATGATGTTTGGTAGTCAGATATATAACGTGAGTGTTCGTATTACTGTTTTTGGTAATTCAGCTTGGCTTCATCTAGAGAGGCGATCTTTTCCACCTTCTTTTAAATTATGAAAATTGCTTTATTTACCTACTCCACAAAGCCTAGAGGCGGTGTAATTCATACTTTGGAGTTAGCAGAAGCTCTACAATGTTTGGGTCATCAAGTATGTGTTTATGCTTTGGATAAAGATTGTATTGGTTTTCATCGCCCTTTAAAATGCCCTAGTAAGCTAGTACCGACAAAACCCGCAGCGCAGTCTATAGATGAACTAATTAAACAAAGGATTCAAGAATTTATTGATTATTTGATTAAAGAAGAAGAAAAATATGATATCTATCATTCTCAAGATTGTATTAGTACCAATGCGTTAAAAGTCTTGCGAGATAAAGGGATAATTCCTCATTTTATCCGTACTGTTCATCATATTGATGAGTTTAACAGTCCTTATTTACAAGAGTGTCACGATCGCTCTATCTTAGAACCAGATTTATGTTTATGTGTCTCTGGATATTGGCAACAACAATTAAAGCAACAGTATCAAGTAGATGCACCAGTAGTTATTAATGGTATTAATACTCAAAAATTTTCCAGCAAGCCTAATGGTTTAGAAACCCAATTAAAACAAAGCTTGGGAATTACAGGTAATCCTGTTTATTTATCTATTGGCGGGATCGAACCTCGAAAAAACTCTCTAAAGCTGCTACAGGCTTTCTCTCAGGTATTAAAAACTTATCCCCAAGCACAATTAATTATTGCTGGTGGTGATACTCTATTTGATTACAAACCCTATCGTGTAGAATTTTTTACAATCGCTAAACAACATAATATAAGTGTAGGAGAATCTCTAATTTTGCCTGGAGTCATAGCAGATCGAGACATTTCCATTTTGTATCGTTGTGCTGATGCTTTTGTTTTTCCCTCTGTTAAAGAGGGTTGGGGACTGGTATTATTAGAAGCGATCGCATCTGAACTTCCTGTAATAACTTCTAAGATTGCCCCTTTTACGGAGTTTCTCGACCATGAATCAGCTTTACTGGTCGATCCTTATGATATTAAGACGATATCTATAGCAATGCTCGATATCTTAAATAAAGATGTTGCTCAAAAACTAATTAATAACAGTGTCTCTATTCCCGCTCAATATTCTTGGCAAAGATCGGCACAGATACATCTAAATCTCTATCAAAAGCTGTTACTAAATTAGTAATAATGTATTTTATGTTTACAGCAAAGCAATATCAACAAAAACTCCTAGAGAAAATTCAAAAGATATATAGCCAAACTCCAATTAGTGAAATAACCAAACAAGCTTATTGGGCAATGCCAAGACATTTATTTGTCAAACGCTATTTTGATCGCCAAAGTCGAAAATGGCATAACGTAAATAGATGGAATTCAATTTGGCATCTATCAGAATTTTACAGAGATACGACTATAACTCTTTTGATAGAAGATGAGGAACGGTTTGTTTCTACAATTTCACAGCCTTCATTGGTACTGTATATGCTCGATCTCTTGCAGTTAAAACCAGGACATAAAGTCTTTGAACTCGGTGCTGGTAGTGGTTGGAATGCAGCGATGATAAGTCATATAGTGGGTTCAGAAGGTCATGTTTACAGTCTAGAAATTATTCCCGAAGTTGCTAAAATGGCTTCTTGGGCGATCGACAGGTTGAAAATTAAAAACGTAAGTGTTATTAATGCTGATGGAGGTGAAGGATACCCAGCAGGTGCGCCTTACGATCGGGCTATTTTTGCAGCAGGAATTTACGATCTTCCCTGTTATTTCTACGAACAGATCGAGGAAGGCGGTTTGTTACTAATGGTCATTAAAAACCCAGGTGGATGGGATAACCTTTTCCTATTGCGCAAGACAGAATCTTGTTTTACATCTTTGGAATCAATGTCATGTGGTTTTGTTCCAGTTACAGGCAAATATCAGCTTGAAAGTTTAAATCCAATTAATATTGAAACTATACCAGAATGGAAAGATTTACAGCATCAAGAAGTTTCTAGAATGCCTTTCTGGTGGGGTTGGAAAGGAACGGCATCGTTAAATTGGAAAACTATGGGGATACGTTCTTTTCTTGGTATCACTGAACCTAACTTCTGTACGTTCAAATCGGAAAATAATGAGCCATCGCAACCAGATAAATATTTTGGACTTTGGGAGCGAGAACATAATTCTTTAGTATTAGCTAAAGACGATTTCCTGATTGCTTACGGAAGTTCGGTTGCGAAAGAACACTTACTACAGAAAATTAGAGAGTGGGTTGATTTAGGGATGCCTTGTGCTGCAAATTTTAAGCTAAAAGTTTATCCTATTGATATTCCTTTAACTGCTAACAAAAATCAATGGATTGTCAAACGAAAGGACTCCCAATTTTTATGGAGCTTGAAGTAGCTGATTTATCTTATCTGAATTACTAATAATACTAACAATAGGTGATTATCAAAAAAATGCCTGAAATTAATTTTAATATTCAATGGCCCGATGGCACACAACAAAGCTGTTATTCTCCTTCTTTGGTGGTTAAAAAATACTTTACGCCAGGGGAAGAATATAAGTTAGCTGAATTTGTCGATTTGTCTCGTACTGCTTTAAATATTGCCAGCGATCGCGTAAAAGCAGCTTATGGTTTTCCTTGTGGTAAAGCTTTAGGACAACTGCAACAGATAGAATTTAAAGCATCTGAATATCAAAAGTTAAGCGATCCTAAAGTGCGTTTTTTAGATTTTACAGATATTTAGTATTTAAACAACGCTACAAAAAATAGCTATTTTTTGAGGTAATTTTCTTACTGCGCTTTTCATATGAGTAGACTACAATCATCAAATGTTAAAAAGCTTAGAGGAGGGGCTGTCTCTTGGGGTTTCCCCAAGAGTTTATACGCCTCGTCTTAGAGCAAGCGAGCTTAGCTCTCCGAACTAACTAATTAAAAACAGAGTCTATCCAACTGAAAACGGCTGTAATTTGTATGTCCTGTGTCTAAAAAGTATTATCATTTATTTCGTACTTTAAAATTGGCGTTGTTCATTTTATATTTGTCGAATATTATTCAATGGTTAATCTCAAACGCACGCGAGAAGATATCCTTAACTCTGTATTCGATACAGTTCACGCTAAAGGTTTGACTGGCACAGGACTTAGCGAATTGCTTCGTATTAGTGGTACATCTAGTGGTAGTTTCTATAATTATTTTCGTTCTAAACAGGAGTTAGGACACGCTTTAATTGATTTTGAATGGTTACAATTAAAATCTAATATTCTCGATTCTGCTAGGCAACAAGCCAACAATCCTCTTGATTGTGTATTGTGGATTATAGATCGCTTAGAAGCCAAGCAGTTAGAATCTCCTGAATGTCATGGCTGTATTTTAGGTAATTTTATCGTTGATTTGGCAGAGCAAGACCCCTCTTTTCGGACTCATTTACAAGAAGTATTCAATCTTTGGCAAAAAGCGATCGCCGATCTTTTACATCAGGGTAAATCTCAATTAAAATCAGATGTCAATCCTGATTTATTAGCAGAAGAGATCATTACTTCTTTGGAGGGTGCAATGTTGATGGGAAAACTATATCGCACTCATGAAAAAATTCATCATGGTTTCGCTTTAACACGTAATTTGCTAATTCAAGCAACCAAATAAATTAAAAAATATTAACCTCACCTTTTTCTGTTAATTGAGTAAATTAGATTTCAAGAAATATTGTGATTGTTTAATTTATCTGGAAGAATAATCTTGATTTGTTCTTTTTCGGCTCAAACGACCGCTATTTTTAAGTGTCTTCTTTTTTAGTACCATTTAAATGTTTACCTATTTTTAATAATAAAATACAGTAACTCAGCAGTATAAAAATGATAAATGCTTACTTTTTCTCTGGATGTTCTTTTTCTTGAGGCATAATTACCGACTGATTAACCGCATCAATCATTTGATATAAACGTCCTAAATTTTTTTGATTAAAATAAAAAACTAAACGGGGCAAATCTTTGATGGATTCGTCTTTTTCTTCTGGCAAAGCCTGACTTTTTTCAATAATCCCTTGAGTTAAAATATCTTGAAAATCTTGATTAAGTTGCTCGACAATAGAGTCAGATAATTCGCAATTAGTACGCATCACAAACTTTTTCCCCACATAACGACTGGAGTGATAAACCCGATAAAAATTTCTAATTGTTTGACAAGCAACATCCACCTCATCAGTGATGGTATAAAGACTGGGATCGTCACTACCAACCAGACCTCTAGCAACTAAATGCTGACAAATATATTGATTCCAGGTATGCCAATAATCACCCCCTGGCTTATCAATTAATACTAAAGGTGCAGGGCCATATTTACCCGTTTGACAGAGGGTAAGAGTTTCAAAAGCTTCGTCTTGTGTGCCAAATCCCCCTGGCAAAAGTGCGATCGCATCACTTTCGCGGAGAAAAAATAATTTACGGGTGAAAAAGTACTTAAATTTAATTAACTTGGGGTCATTATCAATGAAAGTATTAGAACTTTGCTCAAAAGGCAAACGTATGTTTAAACCAAAAGACTTATCTTGTCCAGCACCCTCGTTTCCTGCTGCCATAATACCTCCTCCTGCACCAGTAATCACCATAAATCCTAAATTGGTAATTCTGCGAGCAAATTCTACTGTTGTCCGATATTCTGGAGTATCTTTTGCGATTCTAGCAGAACCAAAGATCGAGATTTTTCTGATGTGGCGATAGGGGAAAAAGGTAGTAAATCCTTGCTCTAAGTCTTCTAAAGATGTGGTTAAAATTTTCCAGTCAAGACGCTCTAATTCTGTTTCGCTCATTCGCAAAATAACATCTAAAGCCCTTTGAACCAATTTTTGGTGGGTATGAGTTGGTAATTGAGCGATTTTTGCAGCAAGATCGAGATCGAGATTAGAAGTCATATTCTTAATGAAGTCGTGAGGTCAGTGGTATGGGTGAATGGTCGTTCGCCCGTACAGGAGTCAACTAAGGAATGAGGAATGAGGAATGAGGAATGAGGAACTAGTACTAGTTTTGAATCCGCACAGTTCGCTCTACAAGACTTATTTTGCCCGCTCAGGGCTTTGCTTGAAACCGTTCAATAGATTCGTAAAAGGAAAAATCTTCCTTGTTCGGTATCCTTGCTCTTTGTTCGTAACAAGGACGAAGAACGGTCACCGAGTCACCGAATCACCGAATAGTAAGATACAGGATAGTAGAAGGAAGTAAAAGAGAAAGTAGGGGGAAACAATTAACCACTAATCATCAACAATATTATTCCGCTTGACGGGACTAGCCACAAAAAAAATAAACTCCAGTCTTCTCTAGTACAAGAATGACTGAAGTCTGTTAATAAACAGTATAGATGGAAGATATTTACTAGAGATATTTTTCTAGGGTATTTGCAAGGGTAGTTTTGGGGACTGCACCAACTACCATATCAACTCTTTGACCACCTTTAAAAATCATAAGAGTGGGTATACTGCGAATTCCGTATTGACTCGCAACTTGGGGATTTTCATCAGTATTTAATTTGACGACTTTGATCTGTCCTTCGTATTGTTCGGCGATTTCTTCGACTACGGGAGCTACCATGCGACAAGGACCGCACCAAGGAGCCCAGAAGTCCACCAAAACTGGAACCTCAGACTCTAAAACGTCATCTTTAAAACTTGTATCCGTTACTGGGGAGGCTGAAGACATGCCTGTATTTCCTATTCTATGATTGATCAGATTTTCTACTTAATAATACAAGATTCTACCATAATCAAAACTACTCCCCGCAGTTAGAGAAAATAGAGATTTGCTTAAGAGGAAGATTAATTTTTGTGTTTGTTCCCAGAGAAGAGAATGCTATTATCTTTCTCAAAATGAGAAAACCGCCCCAGAATTTGCGGGCGGAATGTGGTGTGAGGAGTGAACGGAAACATTTGTCTCCGCCTTCTTTATTCTAAGGTAGAACTTCAATTTTGCCAGGGTTTTCAAGATAGCTTTGCCAAAATTTTATGATTTCTTTGGAAAAATTTAGCAATTATTGAGTATTTTTGCGTAACGAGGCGATCATTTGTAATCAATAGACCACTTGCAAAATTAAATTAGGAACTAAAATTTGTGCTTATTTCCCTTGAACCTTTCTCCTTGTATCTTAAATTTAACCAAAGTCGATCGTAATTACGCAATAATTCTAATTTATTGAATGGCAATTTTCCTCTGAGTTTGATTTGAAGAAATTAAACTAATTTTAAAGATTCCCGTTTGAGGAAACTTCAACAGTGTGATTGCATCTGCAAAGGGTACAAAGCCCATCTCTCACGCTCAAAAGACACGTACTTACCGAATGCGCTCGTCGTAACTAAGCACAAATACATATAAGAGACTAAATTTTCAAAGTTAAAGAATGTTATTCAAGCTAACGCAAAAGCAAGGTTTACAATGGATTATCATTTCAGCGATCGCTTTTTTGGCGATAACTTTAGGATTAACCTTACATCGTCACTTTACTTTTTATTCTTCTTACGACCAGGGAATTTTTAATCAAGTTTTTTGGAATGGTACTCAGGGGAATTTTTTTCAGAGTACTTTATCTTCTCAGTTATCAACTAATGTTGTTCATAGTGGGGAAGTTCCCAAGGTTAATTATCATCGCCTGGGACAGCATTTTACCCCTGCATTGCTGCTCTGGTTACCGATTTACTATATATTTCCCTATCCTGCTACTTTAACGGTGTTACAGGCGATTTTTATTACGGCTGCGGGATTGGTTTTGTATGCTTTGGGGCGTATTTATTTAGAACCAGCGATCGCATTTTTGATTGCAGTTAGTTTTTACTGTGCTAATGCAGTTTTAGGGCCTAGCCTAGCAAATTTCCATGATATATCCCAAATTCCTTTATTTATTTTCAGTTTGCTCTGGGCAATGGAGAAACGCTACTGGTGGCTCTTTGGGCTATTGGGTATTGGTACTTTAGCAATCAGAGAAGATAGTGGTATTACTCTGTTTGGGGTGGGAGTATATTTAATTGCGAGTCGTCGGTATCCCAAAATTGGTTTAGTTGTTTGCAGTTTTAGTTTTCTTTACATAGTGGCATTAACTAACCTGATTATGCCTCTGTTTTCTGATGATGTTGCCAAGCGTTTTATGTTGGAGAGATTTGGACAATATGCTGAAGGAGAATCCGCTTCTACTCTAGAAATTATTTGGGGAATGGTAAGTAACCCATTACGTTTGGCAGTAGAATTAGTAACCCCTGTTTTTGATACGATTAAATATTTGTTAGGGCAATGGTTACCTTTAGCTTTTATACCCGCAGTTGCTCCTGCTTCTTGGGCGATCGCAAGTTTTCCTCTTTTAAAGCTGTTTTCAGGTCAAGGAGAATCGGTTTTAGTGATTTCTCTCCGTTATGCGATGAATGTCACCCCTGGGATATTTTATGGCGCGATTCTTTGGTGGGCTGGACAAGGATTTGGTAACTTTAATCGTCAGGTAGCAGATTGCCAACCGAGAACATTACGACCTCAGTTTCGTCGTTTTTGGGTGTTCTGTATGTGCTTATCTCTCATATTTACGATAACTTCTAATCCCAGTCGCACTCTCTACTTTTTAATTCCTGATTCCATTCAACCTTGGGTATATATTCCTGCACCAGAACAATGGCAACGTGTACCGCAAATTCGCTCTTTATTAAACAAAATACCATCAGATGCCAGCGTTTCAGCTACCACCTACCTAATTCCCCATGTTTCTAGTCGTCGGGAAGTAATTCGCCTTCCTGCTTTAGAACTAGAAAACGATGCAGGAAATACTATTTCTGTAGACTACATCATTGCCGATCTCTGGCAATTAGAAAGATATCGGGCTGCTTTTAAGTTAGATCGTTTGCGTTTAGAATCAATGACTAATTTAATTGAAGATGTTACTAGCAGAAATCTCTATGGGGTAATTGGCTTTAACAATGGAGTGATTTTATTACAGAAAGGAGTAGATTCAGACTTAAAAGCGATCGCACTTTGGCAAAATTATCTTGAATCAATCAATTATTAAAAATTCAAGAACAAATAATAATATAAATAAATTTTTGGTGACAAAGTTTTAAAAACTACTACGACAAGTTAAGAACTGTAAGCAAGACAATTACCTCACTTAATATTGGTAAATAGGAGAAGATTCTGTGATCTTGTTGATTGTAAGGCATTAACGAATCAAAAAATCTTGTTGTTTCTAAATAAAAGATAAAGGTTTTGTTGAAGTATACTGTTAGACAGGGCTGTTTTTTGGCGGAAAATCAAGGATTGAAGCTTTTTTGGGCTGTATATAACTATTTGCAACCAATTTGCTTTCAAGAGTAAACTTTGACAGTAAATGACACAATAAGTATATATACCAAATAAAAATTACTTATGGAAACTAATAAATTTGACTATCCTGCTCTGCTATCATCCAGGGAACTACAAATACTGGAATTAGTAGTAAAAGGGTTGAGTAATCAGAAAATTGCTCATAATTTAGAAATCAGTAAGCGAACAGTGGATAACCACATTAGCAATATCTTGAAAAAAACCAGTACAGATAATCGAGTTGAATTAGTACGCTGGGCTTTGCAGTGGGGTAAAGTTTGTTTAGATGACGTTAATTGTTGTCCTTTACCAAATGAGCAAACAACAGAAAATAACCTTGATTTGGCTCAATCAGAGATGGCTTAAGTTGACACAATCAATAAAGTAGAAATTGTCTGAGATCGAGATTAAAAGTCAACCCCCAAGTAAAAGAAGTTTGGTTCTTAAAAAATCACTTCTGATGCTAATCTTGTGGCTAATAGCGATCGCCTTAACTGGCTGTAGAGAACCTGGCTATGTAACTCCTCCTGTAGTAAGTTTGGGTTCGAGTCTCAATACAAAAGCTGCGGAAATCCAGCCTCATTTTTCCCACGATGGTCATTATTTAGTTTTCAGTAGCGATCGCCAAAAGTCTCGTAATGTTTTTCTTTATGATGTGCGAAATCGCCGTTTATTGCCTTTACCAGGACTCAATCAACTACAAAGTATGCAGTCCCAACCAGATATTAGTGCTGATGGGCGATACATTGTTTATGTATCAGAACAGTTAGGGAAGCCTGATATTTTCTTGTACGATCGCGTCGCTAGAGAAACTAAAAATATTACAAGAAATTTTTTAGGACAAGTCCGCAACCCCACCATTAGCGGTAACGGGCGTTTTATTGCCTTTGAGAGCGATCGCTCAGGACAATGGAATATCGAAATTTACGATCGCGGTTTAGGTACTCAATTATCTTTACCAGTGGACGATGAGAATTGATTTTTGGTTGGTGGTTCTATGCTATCTAAAATCAAGTTCCACACAATTACTTCATAAGAGTGGTAGATTTGAGGCTGTAAAATTATCGATATAGTAAATTTGATTGATTGGGATGAAGTCGCAACCAGGAGCAGCAGATCGAAATTCAGATAATCAAAATTTTTTAGAGAACGGTCGAGCTTCTATTCCAGAGCCTCTAGAAAATCTCTACAGTTTACTTAATGAGTTAGCAGAAGATGATAACGAGGTAAACGCAAATCTTGATTTTGAAGAGTCAGAGATTACTCCGCCGTACAACGACGGAGCCTGCTCTGACCGTTGGTCAAATACTGTCGATCCACAAGGAAAAATAACAGCAAAGTCAGATTTGGAATCTGCTTCTGAGGAAGTTACTACTCAACAGCATCAAACTGTTAATAAGAGCCAAGATCGCTCATTAAAAAAACCTCTGGAAACTTCTCACACAAAAAAAGATTCAAAAGGGGACTCATTTCAAAAAAGATCAAAACAGCATTCGGATCTTATAAAAGCGAAAATTATCGAGCAAGTAATTCCTAACCCCAAATTACAAAACGCCAAAAAAGTCGAGGAAACTGAAGCTTACTCTAATTCAGCGTCGAACGAGCAAAGCAATTCTACAGAGCCAGTATTTGTTTCAAAATTACAATCAGTCTTGCAGGATAGTAAACAAAATCAGAAAACTTCTCAAACATCTTTTATTGATCTTGACTCCATAAATCAAGAAGATATTGCTGAAACTGATATTTCGCAGCAGTGGATTGCCGAAAAAGAACGGCAAATTAATGAGCTTGCTAATTCGGTTAACAGTTTAATTCCTTTAATTGTCGAAGTATCTAAAGCACAAGATAACTCTTCCCAAGAATATATTTTAAAAGCTATAGTCCCGATTATCGATCGGATTATTCAACAACGTTCAGTAGAAGATAATCAGAAAATGGCTGCTGCGATCGCCAACATTTTACCCGATGCAATTAGACAAGAAATTACCAATGTACCAGAATCTATTGGAAAAGCGATCGCTCCTGAAATAGCTCTTTCGATCAAAGAGCAAACAATCCTCAATGAAGGTGCAATTGCTCAAGCTATGGGTTCGGAGATGGGAAAAGCCATTAAAACCCAAATTGAAATGGAAAGAGATGCAATGGTAGATGCTCTCTATCCTGTTATTGGTAGCACTATTGCTAAGTATATGGCGGAAGTGGTGCAATCGATCAATGAAAAGGTAGACGCTGCTTTGAGTCCCGAAGGTATTAAGCGTAAAATTCGTGCCAAAATGCAAGGAGTTTCCGAAGCAGAATTAATTTTACAAGAGTCTCTACCCTCCAGTATTCGCGCTATTTTTTTAATTCACAATAATTCTGGTTTAGTAATGAGAGAATTACAGCCAAATACCGAATCACCCCTCGAATCTGACCTTTTAGCAGGGATGTTAACAGCAATTCGTAGTTTTGCCCATGACTGTATTGCTTCTAATTCAGAATTAGATGAGATAGATTACGGTAATTTTAAAATTTTGTTTGAAACCGCAGGATATTGCTATTTAGCTGTAGTTGTTGAAGGTGAACCAATTCGCCAATTTCGCGATCGCATGAGAACAATTTTTAGTCAGATTGTCCTTAAATATGGAGATGCAATTGAAGAATATCAAGGCGATCCTGCAACTATTCCCCAATCTATAGAGCCTTTACTAGAAGAATTAGTTTATGAATCAACCAAGTCAGACGATCGTAAACCACCAAAAGCTCTTTATTGGTTAACTGCTTTTTTGCTAGGAGGAGTTTTGATTCCTTGGGGTATAGTTACGTATCGCAGTGCAGTGGCTCATCGTATTGAACAATCTGTAGCAATAGAGTTAGATGCAACTCCAGAGTTATCGGTTTATCGCCTGAATTCAGAAGTCAAAAAAGGCAAATTAACCCTTACAGGCAGAGTTTCTAGCAGTTATTTACGGAACTTAGCAGCCACAATTAGTAGTCAAATTGCCACAGAGAAAAACTTAGAACTAGACAATCAGATCGTAGCGGTTAATGTTCCTGTAGACCCTACTATTACTGCTCAAGAAGTGACACGAATTACCAAAGCACTAAACCAAAAGTCTCAAATACTCATCGATACTATGTATCAAGATAAAACTGTGACTATTAATGGTTTAATTTTAGACTCCAAGGAACAAAAAATATTACTAGATACCTTCTCCAGTATTCCTGGGGTAGAAAATGCAATCTTCGTAATTCAGCAAGAGTTACCACAACTAAAAACCCGCATTTATTTTGCATCTAATTCTTCAAAGTTATCATTGGTGGCAGACTCCGCTAAAATTACAGAGATTAAGCAATTTTTAAATAAGTACCCGCTAATCAAGCTCAAAATTATTGGACACAGCGATCGCCAAGGAACAAAAGATGATAATGTAAAACTCGCACAAGCCAGAGCCAACATTGTTTATCAAACCCTAATTGCTGAAGGTATTAACCCTAACAGATTAGAAATAGTCGCTAGCTTAAACTCTCCCCCTGATTTGTCCCCAGAACAACCACTCTGGTTAAGTCGTTGTGTTCGATTTGAATCGTTTATTGCAGAAAAATAAAGAAGTAGATAATGTCAATAATATCCAAAAAAATTTGTCTAATAGGTGATTTTAGTGTGGGAAAAACTAGTTTAATTCGACGTTTTATCGAAGATAAATTTAGCGACAAATATTTAACCACAATTGGAGTAAAAATTTCTCGTAAACCAATAACAATCGAGCCTAATACTCAACAAATTAATTTGTTAGTTTGGGATATTGAAGGTCAGACAAAACAAACAACAATTACTACCAATTACCTCCAAGGAGCTCACGGCGCAATTGTTGTGGGAGATTTAACCAGAACAAATACTCTGAAGCATATACCAAGTCATTTAGAACTGTTTTTAGAAATCAATCCTCAATGTAAAACAGTAGTTGCTCTCAACAAATTTGATTTAGTTTCGCCAGAAAAGCTCGATAAACTAGTGGAATTAAATAACTTTAACAATCGCGAGCAAGTTATCGATACTTATGTTACCTCTGCCAAAACTGGAGATTATGTAAATACGATGTTTAAAGAATTAGCTGCTAGTACAATTGCCTGAAATTGGATGTTAAAGCCCAAAAATAGCGATCGCATTCAGGAAAATTCTTCTGAAATATGCGATCGCTTTTTCGATAATCATTAAGCCTTAGTAAGCATCCTGTAATTCGTAAAAATCAGGAGAAATATAATCTTTACGTAAAGGCCAACCGATCCAATCTTCGGGCATTAAAATCCGTTTTAAATTGGGGTGTCCTTCATAGATGATGCCGTACATATCATAGCTTTCTCTTTCTTGCCAATCCGCGCTTTTCCAAATCCAATAAACAGAAGCTACTACAGGATTTTCTCTAGGCAAATAGACTTTAATTCTTACTTCTTCAGGAGTATCGGCATTATCATCAACTTTAATCAGATGGTAAAAGCTGACCAATTCCTTTCCAGCACCTTCATCATAAGCACCCTGGCACTGTAAATAATTAAACCCATAAGCATACAAAGCAGTAGCAATGGGGATTAAAAACTCAGGATCGACCTTAATTAACTCGATACCACTGGTATCTGCTTCAAGAGCCTCATTATTAAAGCCATTTTCACTCAACCAACTAGATACCTTTCCTGCTGCGACAATCTCTTTGGCTTCAGCATTTTCCTCTACATTGGTTGGATCGCTTTTCGATTCTTCAGTCACGGTTTACTTCCTCTTGCTGTGCTTCACCAATTGCTTCTGATACAGGCATTCCCATTGCTACGCCTAATTCTTTAGGAGGAGCTTGACGAGTTGCTGACTGTAGATACTTGCCATCTAAAATAGGTGCAACCGCTTTCATACTATGGGTAGTGCTGTAATAACGATGGGTTTGCTCTACCTTCACAGCTCTTTCTTGCAAGGATTCGTTAGCTATTTTTTTTCGCAGTTTAATAATGGCATCAAAAATAGCTTCAGGCGGGGAGGACAGCCGGGAATATAAACATCTACAGGAATCAGCTTATCTACCCCTCTAACAGTACTGGGAGAGTCTACACTAAACATTCCTCCAGTAATCGTACAAGCACCCATCGCAATTACATATTTAGGATCGGGCATTTCTTCATAGAGTCGTACTAATGCAGGTGCCATTTTCATAGTAACTGTACCTGCGGTGATAATTAAATCTGACTGACGAGGACTAGAACGTGGTACTAAACCATAACGGTCAAAATCAAATCGTGAACCAATAAGGGCTGCAAATTCGATAAAACAGCAAGCTGTACCGTATAACATCGGCCACAAACTAGATAGCTTTGCCCAGTTGTAGAGATCGTCTACTGTGGTTAAAATAACGTTTTCTGATAAATCTTGAGTAACCGTAGTAGGATTTATCGGGTTGAGAATTTTAGCTTTTTGTTGTTGTTCAAAAATATTAGAAGTCATCACTTTTTTTTGGTTGGCACTTTATGATTATTAGAGGAATTTAATGATGAATCAAACATTAAATAATATAGTTTTCGCTGGTAACCGAACGCCGAGTGCTGATAACTGTCCTAAGACCACTCTAAAGCCCCTTTTCTCCAAGCATAAACCAGAGCAACTACGAGAATGGCAATAAAAACGAGAGCTTCGACAAAAGCAAGTAACCCTAAACGGCTAAAAGCTACTGCCCAAGGGTATAAAAATACGGTTTCCACATCGAAAACCACAAATACCAAAGCAAACATATAATAGCGAATGTTAAATTGAATCCACGCTCCCCCAATAGGCTCCATACCAGACTCATAAGTAGTAAGACGCTCTGGCCCACCAGTACGAGGTCTGAGGATTTTAGAGGCAGTTAATGCTAGAACAGGGACAGCACTGCAAAGTAGCAGAAAGCCCAAAAAGTATTCATATCCGTTGAGAACAAACAATTTTTACTTATTACTCCTTAAAAGAAAGTACTACTAGTTACAAGTTTTATTACATTTATCTATTCTAGTATCCATGATACCTATCAGTGAAATTAGGAAAAAATGCGATCGCTCTTTAGCTATTTTAAGCAATTTCAGTTTTACTAACCACCGATTATCGAGAAGGTTTTCTGTCTGGCTCGGCGTTCCCTTATTACTAATAATAATCAGTTTCAATCTGGGTTTGAGTCATTTCAAAGTTAGAAGGATCGCGCAAAAAGCGGAAAGCTTCTTCTTCTAAATTATGGATATGATAGGCTTCTATCAAGTCTGTTTGACGCAAACAAGATAGGTATCCATCCATATACATTCTAATTTCTTCAAATCGATATCCTCTATGGTATAAGTCCACCATAGAGTCCGTGAGTTTTTGATAATGACGTATGGATTTATTGTTTTGAAGCATGGTTATTCTGCTGAATTCTTTAGAGATAGTTGTTGATTGTTGAACAAAGGGTTGGTACGAAATCTTCGATCGAGCGAAAAAAGTTTGTTAATTTTTTACTGATTTATCATAATTTCAAATAGAAACCACAAGTGACTTAGTACTACTTTTAATCCTTCATTCTTCATCCTGTTTTGGTCAGCGTTCCCTGGCTCCCATTATAGGGAAACGTCTTACGCCGATATTATCCCATTTATACGCCAATGCGATGGGTACAAGTCCCGCTTAGTTGGGGACGAAGATGGGACGCGGGGTCTGACCGCTCATCCCTCATCCTTTTATCGATGTTTAACAACGCAAGGAAATTAATTGGGATATCTATAATTGATATTTATTTACTTACTATCTTCATTGTAAAAAAAAACCCACTTAAATAAAGCAATGCTCTTGTTTAAATAAATATCGCCAGCAGGATTTCAAAACAACAAAATTCAGAGATCGTAAAAATTTGTATTGTTAAGATTTATAACATTAAACCATTTAATACTTGATATTTATCATGAAAGCTCTCAAAAAATTTGCTTCAGCTTGTGTTGACCCTCAATTAGTACCAACTGCTTTCAAAGTAGCATTATTTGTCGGTTCAATCCTCTTTACCATTAATCACGGCTCTGCATTAGTCAAGGGAAACATGACAAGGGAGCGGATGATTTCTGGACTATTGACGGGGCATACAAGCACCGCCCGAAGAAGGGCGGTGTCAGCCCCTCACCTATCTCGTTCCCTACAGTGTGAGTATTCATGGTCAAGCAAGTATGGCTCAAAAAGGAAGGAATTGCCAGGAAAATTAAGGAATGAGGAGCAGCAGTCAGAGCCAGGAAAACAAAGGCCCCACAAGAAGCAGAAGAAGCCTGAATTATCAACGATTAAGCACAAAGAACAATCAGCCACTAACCATCGTACAGACGCGAAATTTCGTTTCTGTCCCTGCTAGCCACTACCCACTAACTAATTTGCTTTAATCAAATAGCCACAACGATGTTCTCCCTCATTGATCCAATGAGTGCGCTCTACAGTACAGTCAGGAAGAATTGCCGAAAACATTTCTAATTCGTGTCCGCAAACGCTAGGATAAGATTCTGCAACTTCCGAAATCGCGCAATTATATTCCGTAAAAACAAATTCTGGTTTACTTTCCTGGGATTGATTTTGGTGCAATTCTGCCATGTAGCCTTCTTCTTGGCGCAGTTGTACCAGCTTAGAAACTCTTTCTATTAGTGTACCACTTCCCAAGCGATCGCGATAGACTTCCGCTTTTCTTTGCCATTGTTTGGCTAACACTTTACTAACTCGCTCTTTGCCTACAGTTTCAGCTAGAGTATCTAAAAAAGAAATGGCAAATTCTCCGTAGCTATGAGGAAACAGAGACCTTCCTTGTCCACTTAACCGATAAAAATGTTGGGGTCTTCCCATACCATTTTGTAACGCTTCATGCTCAATTAGTGCTTCGGTTTCTAACTCATTTAAATGACGGCGAATTGCTTGAGAACTTATATTCAAAGACTGAGCTAGCTTAGATGCAGTAGCTTGACCTTGTTTGAGAAGCTCTTGCAGGATATTTTGTTTAGTCGACGGCAAACCAGTGGTAATCATCGTCTTAGGATACGGTATAGATATATATTAAATGTCTGTTGAGAAAAAAATTAGTGACTTTGACAACATATTTGTTGTTAATGTAACCTACAATAGACTTAAACAACAAATTTATTGTTTAAAGGCAGTAAGCAAATTGTCAACTGCGGACTCGGCAGAGCCGAGGTGCTGCGCGATCGCAAATATCCCAGTTTTGCCCAACTCATCCACTGTTATTTAACAATTCCTAACCGTAAACAAAAGCCAGAGAATAGATCCTATGAGTACTAGCGTCAAAAACTTAGTCAATCAACCCTACAAGTACGGTTTTGTTACTGACATTGAAGCGGATACGATTCCTCGCGGGTTGAGTGAAGATGTAGTTCGTTTAATTTCAGCTAAGAAAAACGAACCAGAATTTATGCTGGAATTTCGCCTCAAAGCTTATCATCAGTGGTTGAAAATGACTGAGCCTGAATGGGCGCACGTAGGTTATCCTGCCATTGATTACCAAGATATTATTTATTATTCTGCTCCTAAACAAAAGAAAGAAAAATTGGACAGCTTGGACGAGGTAGACCCCACTCTGTTAGAAACCTTTGATAAACTGGGTATTCCTTTATCTGAGCAAAAAAGACTTGGTAATGTGGCAGTAGATGCTATTTTTGATAGCGTTTCTGTGGCAACCACATTTAAAGAGAAATTAGCTGAAGATGGTGTAATTTTTTGCTCGATTTCTGAAGCACTGCAAGAACACCCCGAATTGGTGCAGAAATATTTAGGTAGTGTTGTACCCGTAGCCGATAACTATTTTGCAGCCTTGAATTCTGCTGTATTTAGCGATGGCTCATTTGTGTTTATTCCTAAAGGGGTAAAATGCCCTATGGAATTATCTACCTATTTCCGTATTAACACTGGGGATACAGGACAGTTTGAGCGCACCCTGATTGTTGCAGAAGAAGGTGCATCGGTTAGTTATTTAGAAGGCTGTACTGCTCCTATGTTCGATACGAACCAACTTCATGCAGCCGTAGTCGAATTGGTTACTTTAGATAACGCTGATATTAAGTACTCTACTGTGCAAAATTGGTTTGCAGGAGACGAAGATGGTAAAGGCGGTATCTATAATTTCGTTACTAAAAGAGGTCTGTGTAAAGGGGTAAATTCTAAAATTTCTTGGACACAGGTAGAAACTGGCTCTGCGATTACATGGAAATATCCTAGCTGTGTTTTGGTAGGAGATAACTCTGTAGGAGAATTTTACTCGATCGCTCTAACTAATAACAAGCAACAAGCCGATACGGGGACTAAAATGATTCATATAGGCAAAAATACCCGCAGTACTATTATTTCCAAAGGAATCTCCGCAGGAAAATCTAAAGGTAGTTATCGCGGTTTAGTCAAAATGAGTCCTAAAGCCAAAGGTGCGCGTAACTATTCCCAATGTGACTCGATGCTGATTGGAGATAATGCAGAAGCGAATACCTTTCCCTACATTCAAGTAGACAATGACACCGCTAAAGTAGAACATGAAGCGTCTACTGCCAAAATTGGGGAAGAACAGCTATTTTACTTGGCTCAACGAGGTGTTTCTGAAGAAGATGCCGTTTCCATGATGGTAAGCGGTTTCTGTAAAGACGTTCTCAATGAATTACCGATGGAATTTGCTGCTGAAGCTGATAAGCTATTGAGCCTGAAATTAGAAGGTAGCGTTGGTTAAATGTATTTTAGCTAGGGCGGGTTGTAACTCGTCCTACGGAATTATTTGGTTATGTTGCAGTAGAAGAAATTAAATCTGATTTAACTACTTCTAAAAATTGAGATAAACAAGCTGAAGTATTTTGCTCTCGCCATCCATAAAATAACTTCAGTTGCGGAGCTAATCCAGTTAGAGATTTATAAACAACATCTTCATTACACAAAGAGTGTAAAGATTGAGACAAAAAAGTGATACCCATTTCGGCAGCTACCAAGCTTATAGCATTGTTTCGTGGAGAGATTTCTTCAACGATATTCGGACTAAAGCCTACTTGTTGACAAACAGCAATAATGCGATCGTAAAGATGGGTATTATAGGTTCTAGGAAACAGAATAAAAGAATCGGAACTGAAATCTAAAAGCTTAATTTTTTTCTTGTTAGCTAATGGGTGAGATTTTGGTACAACTATGCCCAATGACTCCTGAAAAATTTTTTTGATTACAATATCGGGAATTGCAACTGTTGGATGAAAAAAGCCACAATCTGTTTCGCCAGTTGCTAGAGCTTCTACTTGAGCAGAAGTTGGTAATTCAGAAAGGGTTACTTTGACTTTCGGAAACTTGTTTTTATAAGTTCGCAAAATAGACGGTAAAACCGTAGACATAGCTGGTGCAGTAAAAGTTAATTTTAATTCTCCCCACTCTCCTGAAGCTGCTCTTTGCGCTAATTCAACAGCATTATCTAAACGCTGAAACATAGCTTTCACTTCAGTGTAAAAAACTTTTCCTGCTTCGGTCAGAATAACTTTGCGGTTAGTTCGATAAAACAGTTGAGTACCAATCGCTGCTTCTAATTGTTGAATCTGCCTACTGAGTGAGGGTTGGGCGATATGTAGCCGTTCGGCTGCTCTGCGAAAGTGAAGTTCTTCTGCAACAGTCAAAAAATAACGTAAGTGTCTAAGCTCGAAAGAATTTTGATAACTTTGAGGCATCATTTAAGATCGAATAAGTATTTTACAGATATCAAAAGCTAGCATAAAATTCAAGATATCAAAATTAAAGTCAGAGTCCTTTAGGGCATAACGCGGGGTC
>NZ_LR213821.1 GCF_900659865.1 Hyella patelloides LEGE 07179 | reverse complement strand
GAGAGAGGATTACAGCCATTTTTAAATTTAAGTTTTTCTTATTAGAAAAAAATAGAGCAATTCTTTTCTCTCTAAAGACTTCAGGATTTAGAAATGATAAAAGTTTTCGGAGTCTGACAGAAGAGGGTTATAGCTTATAGCTTATAGCTAGGAAGCTCCGCTCCTTTATATAGTGTCATTGTTTGGGTATATAAATTGATAGAGACGCGACGGGGCGATACAAGCTTTTGAAATGAATTCAAGAGACAGCCCCTCATATATCACGTCTCTACATGGGTTGTTATTATGTTTCCCAAATTTGATAATTGATATTAATTAAATCATCTGATTGTTAAATTCTAAACACTGGCTGCTGCTTCTTTTTTCGCCGAACCTTGAGTACCCAATTGAATCAACTCAATCTTGTAACCATCGGGGTCTTCTACAAAAGCAATTACAGTACTACCATGCTTCATCGGACCTGGTTCTCTAGATACTTTACCACCCAGAGACTTAATTTTGTCACAAGTACCGTAGATATCATCCACGCCTAAAGCAATGTGTCCGTAACCGTTGCCAAGATCGTAGTTGTCTGTACCCCAGTTATAGGTTAGTTCAATTACAGTATTGTCTTTCTCATCGCCATAACCCACAAAAGCCAAAGTAAATTCTCCTCCTGGGTAATCTTTTTGGCGCAGTAATTTCATCCCCAAGACATCACAATAAAATTCTTTGGATTTATCTAAATTGCCTACCCGCAACATAGTATGTAGCATTCTCATGGTTTGGTTCTCTCTTTAAATAATTCTCTCTTCTTTTAAGATAATAGAAATTTTCAAGCGATGCTGTCTCTACTCGGTTATCTTTATTTAGCTTAAATATCCTAGTAATTCTAATTCTTGTCCAGCTATTTTTTGGAATTGAGCGATTTCTTTTTGACTTAACTCTTTTTGAAACCGACTGACACTAGAAGAATTAATTGGTTTCGATAGTTTGGAAAACTCTTCTCTCTTACTACTCATAATGGAATTTTTAGAGTGCATAAATGGGCTGAGTTGTTTGGCAGTGTATTGCTCGTTGAGAAATTCCATCATGTTTTTAACAACTTCTTCTGGATTATTTACTAGCTCTTCGTATTTAATATCAATTACTCTGGGATGATTTCCCATTTCCAGACGGGCAGTGACACATTTTTTCCAGTACTTAGCGTAACGAACAAGGTCGCTACCTTGTTTAACATTAGGATGATTACGAGCCGAGCAATAACAGTCGCGTCCATCCCGAAACATATTGATAAATTGGGAGTTGGTAAAATGTTTGATTAAAAAGTTTATTCTTAGAACATGAGATGGGGTTTTTTCAACAAATCTTTTTCTTTGATTTTCTTCACAAACTTGTTGAGCATAAGCATCAAAAAATTGAATGATATCTTGAGATTCTTCTCTTAGCTGATTCACCGAATTATTTTGGGGATTTGAATCATAGCTAATCAAGTTGTTTAAAATTTTTTTACGTGTAAAAAACCCAGTTTCATAACCTGGACTAGCTAGATTAGGATGTGTTCCTAAAATTAATTTCATCAAAGTCGTTCCACTTCGAGGAGCTCCAAAAATAAATATATGATCTTGAACTGAGCTTGAGCTAGGACGATGCCAATCTATGAGCTTGGGTAAATAACTAGGGTCTTTCAAATATTGTGCTATTGCTCGAAGGTTCAAGGTTGTCATGGTGATTGATAGATTTTTGCGGTTTTTTTACAAGTCTACGGCTGCTTAAATTCTTTGGTAAATACTTATAAGAAATTAATTGTATCTTCAGTGCCAAAGTTTTGGAAAATATTTTCTACAGACTCGACTAAAGCAGAATAACTCTTCAAAAGCATCACTTTTTCACTGCCTTCTCATTTTAATCTTGTTTTTTAGTTCCTGGTATCTCTTCTCAGTCTTTAGCGATCGCGCTATCGAGCATGACAAATAAATACAAGATTAATCAAACAAGAGCCTATAACACCTCATATTTGTCAATCCTGAATAAGTACCTAGTCAATAAACGCATTTTATTGACTATTAAGTTTTGTAAATATTTTGTTGACGTTGATCTGCTAAATTTAAGACAGAATAAAGCTTTGAAAGTTATTAAGAAAGATTAATTTAAAAAAGAGAAAACAAAACCAAAATTATCATGAGCCTTCTGATAACGGCACATTAGTACAAATATCATATACTGCAACCCAAGTAAACTCGTTGTTCGTTTTTTCACAAATTGTAATTAAATTGAACGTTCAGCAACAAACAGCTAATTACCCATCAAAATCATAATAAGAAATCAGAAACAATATTAATTTATTACTCTGACAATTAAGTTTTCTCTCTCCATAAACAAACCCTGACTTTCCGAGTTGCAAGCTGCACTATATTCAGAGTTGGTAATTAAAATAAATGCTTTGTCCCTATGTCTTTTGTCCCTTTTGTCCTTAATCTCTAAAATCCCATGACGAATGACAAATGACCGAGAGGGATGGCGAGGTCTCCTCGCGTCCTTGTACGCCCCGTCCAATCGAGGTGTTAACCAAGAAACAATAATTAAAAATATTTAAGGAGAAATTAGTGAAATTAGCTTATTGGATGTATGCTGGCCCTGCTCACATTGGTACATTAAGGGTTGCTAGCTCTTTTAAAAATGTTCATGCTATTATGCACGCTCCATTAGGAGATGACTACTTTAACGTCATGAGATCCATGCTAGAGCGAGAAAGAAACTTTACCCCCGTAACTGCTAGTGTTGTAGATCGAAAAGTTTTGGCTAGAGGCTCTCAAGAAAAGGTCATTGATAACATCACTCGTAAAGACCAAGAAGAACGTCCCGACTTGATTGTTCTTACTCCTACTTGTACCTCCAGTATTTTGCAAGAAGACTTACAGAACTTTGTCGATCGCGCTCAAATGGATGCTCAAGGAGATGTTTTACTCGCCGATGTCAATCACTATCGGGTGAATGAGTTACAAGCAGGCGATCGCACTTTAAAGCAGATTGTCGAGTTTTATTTGCAAAAAGCAGTCAAAAAGAACGAGCTTCCCGAAGGTAAAACAGAAAAACCCTCCGTTAATATTATTGGTATTTCTACCCTAGGTTTTCATAACCAACACGACTGCACCGAATTAAAACGCCTCATGGCTGACTTGGGTATAGAAGTTAATGAAGTTATTCCCGAAGGCGCATCAGTACATAACCTGAAAAACCTAACTCGCGCTTGGTTTAACCTCGTTCCTTATCAAGAATTAGGGGTGATGACTGCTCAATATCTAGAAACCGAATTCAATATGCCCTATGTAGATATTACGCCAATGGGTGTAGTAGAAACGGCTCGTTGTATTCGCAAAATTCAACAGATACTTAATGCCCAAGGCTCAGAAGTAAACTACGAAGACTATATTAATAACCAAACCCTTTATGTCTCTCAAGCAGCGTGGTTTTCTCGCTCTATTGACTGTCAAAACTTGACTGGTAAAAAAGCAGTTGTTTTTGGTGATACCACTCACGCTATAGCCATGACCAAAATTTTAGCGCGAGAAATGGGTATTCATGTGGTTTTAGCAGGTACTTACTGCAAATACGATGCAGAATATTTTAGAGAACAAGTAAGTGAATATTGTGATGAGATTTTAATTAGTGAGGATAATGGCGCAATTGCCGATGCTATAGCTAAGATTGAACCTGCTGCTATTTTCGGCACACAAATGGAACGTCATGTGGGCAAACGCCTTAACATTCCCTGTGGTGTCATTGCAGCACCTATTCATATTCAAGATTTCCCCATTGGTTATAAACCTTTCCTCGGTTACGAAGGTACAAATCAAATTGCCGATTTAGTTTACAACTCTTTCACTTTAGGCATGGAAGATCATCTACTAGAAATCTTTGGCGGACATGATACTAAAGAAGTGATCACTAAAGGTATCTCAGCAGAATCCGATCTCAATTGGAATAAAGAAGCCAAAGCAGAATTAAATAAAGTTCCTGGCTTTGTACGAGGTAAAGTAAAACGCAATACTGAAAAGTTTGCCCGTGAAAGAGATATTAGCGAAATTACTCTTGAGGTGATGTATGCAGCTAAAGAAGCAGTGGGAGCTTAAAATTAGCTCGCTTGCCATTAGCTCTAAGCTATAAGCTTGAATCGCTTGAGACGGAGGAATTAACCTCCACTATGCCCTATTCCACTTAAAGAAGTGGAGGAGTTGACGAGCGACCCTGCCGAGGTTTCCTCGGCAAAGGAACGCCCTAAAGGACTTCCTTCGGTCGCGCGAGTGTTGAACCTGGCTATAAGCTCCAAGCTTATAGCTGTTAGCTAGTTAAAAAGAGGGCGTTGGTGAATCAAAGTATGATTTTTATAATTATTGATTTTCTCCAATTATTGAAAAAGCTTAGAGCTTAGAGCTTGAAGCTGAAAGCTACGAACAGTAACATTGAGCAAGGAAGCCCGTCGAGGAAACCTCGACATGGGCAAGTCTTGCTTATGTATGTCATCACTTAAGTCACCAACGCCAAAAAGAGAAACTGCTCTTTAGCTGAGATTTTTTTGCGCCCAAAGGGCTGATTGAGTACGATCTCGCACTTCCAATTGGCTAAAAATATTGGTCAAATGATTTTTAACTGTTCCTTCTGTGATATTTAATATAAAGGCAATTTCTCGATTATTCTTTCCTTGAGCGAGTAAAGTCAAGATTTCGATTTCGCGCACACTAAAACCTTCTTCATAACTGGTTTTCTGAGTCGAAGCAATGGGATTGAGTTGAGAAAATACTTTTGGTGCAATAGTAGGGTCTAGTTGACTGTAGCCTTGATGAAGACTACGAATTGCTGCTGCTACCTCTTGAGAAGGTGTACTCTTGAGTAAATAACCCAAAGCTCCTGCTTGCAAAGAATGCAGCACATATTCATCTTCGTCAAAAGTGGTTAGCACTAAAATCCGAATCCAAGGAAAACGTTGATGAATGGCATGGGTAGCTTGTACTCCATTACAGACTGGCATTCGTACATCCATTAAAATTATATCAGGTTGTAGTTGTTCGCTTAAAGCGATCGCTTCATTTCCTTCATTAGCTTCTCCTACCACTTCTAGATCTACTTCTAGTGAAAGCAAGGCAGCTAACCCTTGTCGAAATAGAGGTTGATCGTCTGCTAGCAAAAGTCTAATCATGGAATACGTATTTGGGAAACCGCGACGTTTTAACTCGCGGAGGAACAATCGTGAAACGGGTAAAGCCGTAAGTAGTAAAATCTACAATTTGGATACAGAATCTTTATATAGCAAAGGTTTGAACTCCTGTACTATAAGTATTAGTTAGCAAGTCGCGAAGACATCACGAATTGAGGGTGAGACTCCCAGTAATTGGACACTCTGGTTAAAAGGCGGATTGGGTAAATCCTAATCTCGGTATTAAATAATCTAGAATTAGCCGAAACCAAGTAAAGCTTTCGGGCATAGCGAAACAAAACTGACAAACATAGCTAACAATATCTAAATTTAAAGGTATGCTCAGACCCAGAAATGGGCGAGAGAGTAGGGGCAATTGGCAACGCCTTGATGCAGAAGATCAAAGTGTGGGCTGCTGTGTTCTGGGTAGTTTTTACTATCTGCGAATAAGACATGGCGGTACACAGAGATTGGTATGGTTCAAACTAAACGAAGTTTAGTTTCTTCTTAAAGAATTTCCTTCGCTAGAGAGCGCGGAGAGTGTCAAATCAATTTATGTTTAAAAAGCTTGGAGCTATTTAACCACTAACCACTAACAATATTTATCTTAAAAACTAAGTGGAATTATTACTTGAATCTGAGTTCCTTTTTTTGGCGCACTGTCGATCTTGATTTGTCCTCCTAGCATTTGTACTCGCTCTTGCATTCCTCTTAATCCAAAGCCAGAATTTAATCGATCGGACTCGAAACCAATTCCATTATCGGCTAAATTGAAAACAATTTGCTTGGGGGTTGTTTCACCTCCAAGGTTAACCAAAGAAGCATTGCTGTGTTTCTGAATATTGGTCAGCCCTTCTTGGGCAATGCAGTAAATTTGATGACTCGTTTGTAGAGGAAGAGTCGGAAAATTAAACCGAGCTTGCATCTGGCAGGAGCTATTTTGTTGAAATTGCTTAACTAGGGTCATTAAAGCTTGATTGAGATCGAAATTTTCTTCTCGCATCGTAGAAACCGAGCGTCTTACTTCCTGGACTGACTGAGATGCCAGGGTTTTAGCTGTTTTGAGAGCTTGTTGAGCTTGGCTTCGATTATGTTGTTCCAATCTGACTGCTAGTTCTAGCTGAATATTAAGGGAAGTAAGAGTATGACCTAGAGAATCGTGTATATCGCGAGCAATGCGAGTCCTTTCTAGTTTGGCTGCCAGTTTTTCTACTTCAGTCGTCAAAAAAACTGCTTTGGCATGACTTTTTCGCTCGGCAAGCCAAATAAAACAGAGTAAAATGACAAATGTACTCACTGCTAAATAAGCAACTGTATTTTCGAGGAAAATGTAAATAATATATCGTTGAGGATCGGAAAATATTTCTGGAATGATAGTATTTAACCACTCAATTTTGTTTTCAATATCCCATACTTGACAAATTTGCCAAATAATCCCTGTGGCGATCGCTATTTTAACAGTATCTTGACGGCTGAGCAAAAAGCAACTCTTAGCGATAACCAAATAAAGCAACAAATCGAAAGCTGTTGTGGTTACAATACAGGTCAAGAATATGCAGAGGATTTCGAGGAAAATATAGGTTCGTTTTTGCCATAGGGGACGATTGAGGGGAAAGGAAAAACTCAACAAAGCAAAGAAAACCAGAGTTACACAGTAAATTACAGAGCTATTTTCGACATATTCATATTGATTGCCATAAAGAAACTCCCCTACAAAAGCTACTATTAGATGACCTATCAAAATTGTCCACTCCACATAGAAAATAGTTCGGCGGATAGAAGGAAAAGCTTTGGAGATAGAGTTGATAGAGCTTGCTGCCATGATTTGTACGTCTTCTTTGCTAGAGAAATACTACAACAACTTGTCGAAATTAAAACATGACAAAGGTCATTTGAATTATTTAATTGTTGTGAAACAGGTATCATCATTGTTATAGGAACAGAAATGCGATCGAGCATAGCCCATCAGCGAAACCGATCGCTTTTTATCTAGCCAATTATCCCAGCAAGGAATTAATGACCATGATTTTTTCTTGGTTCTCGAAACTATTTCTGCTGTTTTTAATTTCTACGGGTTTACTTTTGGGTTGCCAGATCGCGAGGCAATCATCTGTTAACGAGCTTACTGAAAATAGCAACACCACAGATGCAGATGAAAGAGAGCCAGACTTATCTTCCCAGCGTGTTGAAATTAAGTCCGAGGAAGATGCTCGAAGAGTGCTGCAAGAAGACCCTTTATTCGAGGCAGATACATGGACGGGCTATTATCATTCTACTCTTCTGGGGGAAAATGAGCCTGTGCTAGATGGAACATTCCAAATTGTTTCTGAGCGGACAGTACCAGACTATTCTGTACCAATACGGATAACTTACACAGGACAGTATCAAAAAGGAGTTCGATACGGAGAATTTGTCACCACGGTAGATGGAGTAGAAGCAGAGACGAAATACAGGCTAGTTTATGGAGAAAATGGCAATTGCCAACGGGGAATAATTTACCAAAAGGGTGAAGGAATGGTGGATGAGCGAGTTATCGAAAACCCAAGCGAGTGTAGCTTTAAGATGCTACAGGACACTCTATATGGATTATGAAGGATCTAACCTCTCAAGGAATTTTTACTTACTTTGAAATGGATTTTGCACCATTGTCTTTTTAACTTTAGCAGCCTCTTTATCCAACTCTGTCACTTCCCCACTATCAAGATACCAACCCATAGCACCGATATTTTGCTTGGCTTGTTCGGGGTTTTTAGCTCCAGGGATAGGAAGAGTGCCTTTGCAAATACACCAATTAATAGCTACTTGAGCCATTGTTTTATTACGGGATTGGGCAATAGCCTGTAGACATTGCAAAAGCGATCGCGCATCTGGTAAAATTTGTTTACAACTCCAACCTCGAATCCCAGAGGGTAAATTATTTTCTGTGTATTTTCCTGTTAAAATGCCCAATGCTAGAGGGCTATAAGCAATTAATTTAATACCTAATTCATCGCAGGTTTCCTTGACTCCTAATTCCAGCACAGGGTAGGTAGATAATAGAGAATACTGCACTTGAAGAGTTTTGAGCGGAATACCTCGCTCTTGGAATCGCCGAGCCACTTTTTTCAGTCTTTTAGAGCCATAATTAGACAAACCTACTCCTTTTACTAAACCTTGCTCGTATAAATCTCCTAAACCATCTAAAAGCTGCCATTCTTGCCAAGGTAAATAGTTAGCGGTAGACCAATGCATTTGCACCAGATCGATATTTTTCCCAAAACGTTTTGCAGAAGCTGAACCCGCATTCAACATTGATTTTCTCGTGAGTCGCCAAGGGTAGGGTGCAAGTTTGGTAGCTAAACAAATTTTCTCTTGATTGATACCTTGATATTCTTGGGTAAATTTGCCTAACAGTAATTCACTACGCCCTTTTAACTTACCCGTACCATAAGAATCTCCTGTATCAAATAAAGTAACCCCACTACTGACACAGAGGTTAAATACTTCTTGTAATTGGCTATCCATGCTTTCTTGATAATTCCACAATAGCCGATTACCCCAAGCCCATGTTCCACAACCCATCACAGGTAAATGAATTTGTTCTTTAGTAGTCATTTTTAAAATTGTGATTATTGGAATTCACACGCTCTTCAGACAAAAGTCACATATTCTTTCTCTTTTAACTGTACTTGACTGGGGAATCTAACGATCGTGTTTTTTCCCGTTTTCATAGAGTTATCAGTCTTTAGTCGGTGGTGGATAAGGTTTGGCAAAAGTGAAGCATTCAGGAGAATCTCCGTGTAGAGTAAGATACTCTAGTTTGGCTTTCCCCTCTTCGATAGTGGGTAAATGTTCAGAGCGAATCCACCACATAGCAAAATGCTCACCTTGATATTTCTCAAACCATTTACGGCGACGCACGAAAAAATCACTATGCAAACTCTTGTAAACATATACTTTTAACTGTTCGACACTCCGCCAAACCGATATATTAGCTAGTATTTTTGGCTCGGGATAGGCGCGAATATCGGTGGCATTTCCTGATGAAGTTTTTAGTCGCCAAACAAAGCCTGGGCTAGCTTCTGCAACTCCATTGATCTTGTCAAGTGCATCAGCAAACTCAGCCATAATTGGGTTATCCAGAGGAGCTTTCATCAAAGCAATATTGATTTGAGCCAGATAATACTTCTGCTGGTGTAGTAAGTTCGCTTCTTGTTCGGTCATAGTCTTTAGTCTCGCCTTCAAAGCATCACCTGAAGTATCTAAAAACTGAGGTTAATCTGTCTTGAACGATGTTGACATTTGGCGGTAGTAACCAGGCGTAATACCGAACATTCGCTTAAAATGACGAGTAAGGTGGCTTTGATCTGACATGCCAACAGCGTTCGCCGTATCCGCAATCGACATACCTAGATTCAGAAATTGCTTGGCTTTTCGCATCCGAATTTGGTTCAAATAGGTGTAAGGTGGCATTCCCACTGCTTGACGGAAGACGCGAATTAAGTAGGAACGGTTTAATTTGGTAATTTTTACCAGTTGTTCCAACGAAATATTAGAACTAAAATTATCATGAAGATACTCTTTGATTAAACGGACGGCTTGATGTTCCTTGTTGAGTCGAATAGAGCGAACTGTGATATCAGCATAGTAGTATAGAATCGCTGAAAAAACTTCTACTAACAAAGATTGTTTTTCTAATTTATTTTGCGCTCGCTCAAGTGCTGTGTGTAGAGAAAAAATATTTTTAGCTAAAACCTCGTTTTGAACAACAGCATCCTTAAAATAGGGAGTTCCAATTATTTGAGCTTCCCTAGCTATTTGATTAATAAGATCGGTACTGGGGTAAAGCATCCGATAAGAGAGTGGCAATTCCTCGGCAGAATAACCTGTGTGGGCTTCCTCTGGATTCATCAAAATAATACTTTTAGGAGGAGCTAGATAAGTACTTCCTCGATAGTAGTTTCCCCCTACTCCAGACTCAATAACACCAATTGAGTAGCCAGGATGAGAGTGACGAGCATAATTGTAGTGAATTGCTTTTGCTCGAAATAATTCTAAGTTGTCGAACTCTTGAATCAAACAAAATTTCGTATTTAGATCGGCTTTTCTATTCATGCAAAATATGCGTCAAACGCCATATTTTTGATTTTATTTCAAGCAATGATACTTATAGTATTCATTGAATACCTAAATATCAACTCCAAAAGCTGCGCCTTCTTCAATAAAATTACTAAAGTTTTCTCGAATATTTTCGGCTTCTGAACCTGCTGCAAAGAGATATGTTCCCGATTGATTAAGGTTTTGAAAGCGGTATATCGTTTCGCCTAAACCAGAATCTGCACCATAGACATAAAAAGCTAACCCTTCTTCAGTAAAGCTATCGGCAAAATTAGCATTAATACTATTTCTTTCAGTTTCTCTAACAAAAGTATAAGTGCCTGGATTAATTTTACTTTGAAATCGATAGATCGAAATCAGATCGCCTTCAGGCTCAATACCTACTTTGAAAGCTAAACCTTCTTCTGTAAAGTTATCAAAGTTCTCTCGAATATTTTCGGCTTCGGCTTCTCCTGCATAAAGGTAAGTACCAGGAACATTCTCATTTTGAAACCGATATAAAGGTGATTCTAATATAGAATTAGAGTTATCATCAGGGTTTTCTGGATTCTCTGGATTCTCTGAATTTTCTGGATTCTCTGGGTTTTCTGGATTCTCTGAATTTTCTGGATTCTCTGAATTTTCTGAATCTGTTGCACCATAAACATTAATTTGCCAGGAATTCCAAGTCCCTGAATTTTCAGCTATTTCATCTGTTACCGTTAGTGTCCATTCTCCTTGAGAAGATTCTCCCCAGTGACGTACAGAAGTCAAAAGCCAATCATCATAATTATCACCATCATCTTCACGAGATTCTGCTAAAACTGATTCTGTACCATCAGGAGAGGTTAAAATAAGCTTCAAATTTCCCCGATTGCTATGCTCTGCATCAAAAATCACTTCTACCGACTCGACATTGATATCTTCAGTAATTTCAAAACTAGAGTTAATTCCCGTGGTATAGTTATCGGGAATCGTCGCATCTATCGCGATCTTTTCTGAAGTTATAGAAACCTCTTCGTCTACAGACTCCCAACTTAAAGCTGTATTAACTGCTGCTGTAGCATCAACACCACCGAAACCATACTTATAGTTAACATCATATCCTGCGCCATTTTGTACCCAATCTTCATCGTCGGGGTCATTTTTTTCTGCGGTTTCTACTAAAATATGCTGTACGTCGCGCCAAGTAAGATTGGGATTAGCCTCTAGCATTAAAGCGACAACGCCCGAAACTTGAGCCGTAGCTGCTCCAGTAGAACCAGCATAGTCATCGAGATAGTTGTTGCGTATAGTTATACCCGATATTACCCGACTGTCTGTAGTGGTAATCTTGGCTTCGTCATTGTGAGAATAGCCAGAAATCATTAAAGCAGCACCAGGAGTAGTGTAACCAGGATATTCCCCATTATGGTCGATCGCGCCAACAGTGATGGTATAGCGAGAATTATTAAAGGGATAATAGTTTATATTGTCTTCTAAACCTCCTGCTGGAGTCATAGTAACGTGAATGTTACCCAAACCACCTCTACCCTCGCGAATATTAGTTTCAATCCCTGCAAATAATTCTGAGGGAAGTGGCTCAAAACTAGAATAAAATGAACTGCTGTTATAAATATCTATTTCCTGATTTTGGTAAGTAAGAGCTTGAAGTTCGCCCCCTTCAATTCCAGGTAAGCCAAATTGAATTCTAAGGCTGGCAAAAGTCGCATCTGGTGCAACACCAATAAGCCCAATTTCGTTAGCTCCTTCTGCTGCTATTACTCCAGCAAAATAAGTACCTGTAGCAGTGGGATAACCAAATGTACCTGCAAATACACTGCGTATCTCTTCCTCTTCAATGGGAAAAGGGTCGCTATCATCTTGGACGAAATCGTAACTGAGAGCGGAACTATAATTATCGTTTAAATCTGGGTGTTCGTAATCTGCCCCTTGATGGACAATCCCAATGGTGACACCCTGCCCTGTAGCTGTTGACCAGGCATCAACTACATTAATATCTGCCCCTGGAGTCCCGCCTGTTTGACCTGTATTTTGTAAGTACCATTGGTTGGCAAAAAGTGGTGTTCTTTCGATAATAGTTGCGATATCTAAACCAGCCGTGGTCATTGTTGATTTTATAGTTGTTTGATTTATTTGAGCTTTCTTGATGTTACAACAATCCTCATTTTCGTAAATTCATATATTTCATTTTTTTAATCAGAAATAAGTTTAACTATTAGTCTTAATCAAGAGCGCTCGCATGAACTAACTAAAAATATTGGATGAATAACAAACAGCGTCAAACCTTGAACGCAATATTTGCTATACCTGTTCGTTCTGATATTAAGTGGACGAGTATTGAAAGTTTATTCAAAGCTCTTGGTGCTAAAGTTTCTCAAAGTAAAGGAGCGAGAGTTCGAGTATCTTTGAATGGAGTCAAAGCTGTCTTTCACGAACCGCATCCTGAAAATGAGACAGATAAAGGTGCGAGTAAAAGAGTTTTTAGTAAATGCAGATATCAACCCTGAAGATTATTAAATTTTAAACATATCACTATGAAATACAAAGGATATACAGCCCAAATCGAAGTTGATGAAATAGCAGGTATTTTATTTGGCAAAGTACTCGATATCAAAGATGTCATTACTTTTAAAGGTATTACCGTTGCTGAATTAGAACAAGAGTTTCATAACTCAGTTGATGACTATTTAGAATGGTGTCTTGAATTAGGTGAAGAGCCAGATAAACCTTTTTCTGGAAAGCTGCCTTTTAGAACTACTTCAGAAAATCACCGTCAGATCTATTTGGCAGCTAAAAAAGCCAACAAAAGTATTAATACTTGGATGGATGATGTTTTGTCTGAAAAGGCTCGACAGTCCATAATTGATTGATAATCGATATTTAGGCAGAATTATAGAAGTTCGGCAATTTCTGCCTGACTTTCTTGATATTCTTTATCTTCCTCACAATCTGGATAAAGTACCCATAAAACTTTATAAAATTGATTAATTGGTGCGGGTCTATTTCTTTTTAAATATTTCAGTCGAGATTCATACTCTGAGGGTAAAGAATCTACAAAATTCCACCAATTACATTTGTAATCCTCACCGTCTCCCATCCTCCAACCTAGTGAGTGATGTTCGTAAGTTGGAAATTTTTCCCAAGGCGGGACGATATCTTTTTCTGCTGGATATAAAAGATCGAATTCGCTATTTTCTTCGGTCATTGCTAAGCGGGAACTCTCAATCAAACAACTATTTATACTATCCAGCATCACACTTGAGGTTGCTAAAATCTTTATTCGCTAGCTTATCCGCCTCTATAAACACCATCAATCTATCCCCATCGTGCCAACACCAATCAAATTCTTCTATTGAATGTACTGTCAGTAAAGAAATCCATTCAGTACCAGGGGTTGGATCGTAACCTAAAGTATTGAAAGATGGATAACCGAGTAGATATTCATCTTTTGCATCGATTTGCTCTGGTAATTCTTCAAAAAAACAATCAGCACTTTCTTCATTAAACGGATAATCATTTTTTAATTCTTGACTGCGTGGAAGATTTAATCCAGTTGTTAGCTTAATTCTTTTTGTTTCAGGAATTTCTTCATTGAATCGCATTACTATATGATGCTGTAAATCTTCCCAGTAAAACCCCAGAACGTATCCATCATCTCCCCAGAATACTTCACCATTTTTATCGTATAAGTAAAAGAGGGATAACAAGCCATATTTTGGCAGGATTGAGGGAGAATCTGTTATTTCAGCAAAATTAATTTGACCAAGAAAACGATATTCGCCAATTTCAAGCTCTGGTAATTTAAGATCGGGTGGTACAAAGGGATGTCCGCCGAATCGACTGCAATCTGCTGTTGCAGGTTCATCAACTAGTTCTATCTCAACAGAAGGTTTTGCGATGTTGAGAATGTAATCAATATGTTCTGCTAGTGGTTCTAGTTCAGATACAATCTTTGTCAGTGACTCTATATTCATTTTCTTTTCTTCATCATAGTAAAGATTAGTGTAGCCACACTTAACAAAATCAGGTTATATTCAAATCCCAGATAAGATCATTAACGATAAATATTTGCTGCATCCTGCCGATCTTAGAATCAATAAATTACTCCAGCTATGACTACATCGGAATGTCTGGCGATCCTATAGTATCACAATCTGCTCAAAATGCGATCGCAGAATATGGAACATCAGTTTCAGCAAGTCGTTTACTCTCAGGAGAACGCTCATTACACCGAGAAATTAGAAACAGCAATAGCGAATTTAATTGGTACAGAAGATGCCATTGTTTGCATACAGAGGAGCAGATTGATTTTACGATGGATGCCGTGGAAAAAGAGATCGCAGAACTCTAAATCAGATGTGTCTATTTGTATTTCAATCTAGAATAATATCAGTCCGCAGATGAACGCAGATGAACGCAGATAGATTAATTTCCTTCGTTGAAAGTCCAACAGACTATTCTTGTGAGTAATAAGAATATAAAGGTCAATTTCCTCCAAAAATTGCATCAATTAGAAATCGATCGAGGTAAATATATGGAAATTTGTAAAGAGCTAAAACAAGATTTATTTGCTTTAGAATCTATTGCTTATTCTTTGGAGCAAGATATTTATTCTTTAATCATGCAGTTAGAGAAAGAGTGTATTTATAAGGAAGAAGGATTTAAGAATGAAATAAGCCAGATTATTAATAAGATAAAAATACTTGTTGATACAGTTAGGGACTAATATTCTCATTTATATATAATTAGATAACTCAACCTATATAGAAATGAAAGAAGCAACAGATAAAACTAGAAAATATTTAGAACAATCAGAAGCGTGCTTATTTTGGAGTCTTTCTATTATCCGAGAATTATGCAAACACGATCATAATTTAGCAATTCAATGGGCAGCAGAATGTATTAGAATTCGTTTATCAGAATGTGAACCAGAACAAATCACCAAGCTGGATAAATATATTCAACAAGCTTTAGATGAACAAAATATTTCTGTTTCCGAATGCGTTGAAATTGGTCGAACAATATGGTATTTGAAACCAGGAAGAAATCGCAGTCAAACTGCTGTAGCTAGATTATGGTGGGCTTTAGGTGATTTTAGTGCAGACAATAAAGATCGTGGAATTAGAGAAATTAACAGTGCTATCTGGTTAGTATCAACTGAGGATGAATTGGTGTCTCTTGATAGATTAAAACGTCGCTATATCAATAACTATCGCTTATCAGAGTTATATATTGAAGCAGCATTAAAAATTTACAACGAATACCAAGCAAAAAAATCGTAAAAGTGAAGACTATAAGTCGATCCAAAAATGCCAACGTTAATTTTAACCCCACGTTACACAGAAGACTCACAAACATTATGGCGAGTAGCAATAAATCTGGGTTGGGATGTGGAGCGTCTAACTAAATGGCAAATACCAAATAGCTTATTATCTGTTAAAGAGCCAGTATTGTATTTAGAAGCTTTGATGGCTCCGATGTTTGCCAAACAATTTAAACTACAATTGTTAGAACCTCCCGAAGATTGGCTACCTAAATTACCAGAAAAGTATCGTAAAAGAGAAATTCAAATTACAATTTTTGCCCAAGCTCGCAAATTAGAAATAGCTGCATTTATTAAGCCTCCCAATAATAAAGGTTTTCCTGCTAAAGTTTATAAAGGAAATGAACTTCCTGATGGATATTCTGACAACACACCAGTATTAATTGCAGAGATTGTAGAATGGGAAAAAGAATTTAGATGTTTTATTCTTAATCGAACTCTCAAAACCTTTTCTATCTACTTACGAGAAGGAATATTACAAAAACAGCAAAATTTCTATCACTCAAAAGAAGAAGAAAAAGAATTAATTAATTTTGTTGATGAGCTTTTAGCAGATAAAAATATAGAGTTTCCTACGGCAACAGTTTTAGATGTGGGAGTAATAAAAGATTGTGGATGGGCTGTAGTAGAATTAAATGCTGCTTGGGGTTTGGGAATATATAATTGCGATCCAGTAAAAGTTTTAGAAGTATTGAGATATGCAGCAGTACAAAATTAAATTCATTGTTGAGTTTTCAAAATTAGTCAATTAATACAAAGCAAAAAAGTAGTAAAAGCGATCGCATTTTGTAATTGATTTGTGTTAGAACGCGATCTCGCCGTTGCGACCGCATATTTGATTAATTTATTTTCCGTTAAATTTTTGATTATTGCGTAAACGAGAAATACCAAATATTCCACCTACAGTTAATAAGCCCAGTGCGGGAGAAAAGTCAAAAGGTACGGATGTCGAGCTTAGAGTTGGATTAATAGTACCGAAGGTTGTTAATATGGGGTTGCTATTAAAACTTTCAACAGATATTAAATTTGCACTAGCATCAAATACACTTGTTTGTGTATTGTTAACTGCAAAAAGTTGACCTACACTAGCATCGCGAAAAACTAAAGATGGCTCACCTCCAATAAAATCAAGGTTTGTACCACCAAGTTGTCGACTAAGTCAATTCAACAACACAATTTGGTTAAATTTATCAAAGGAAAAAAGCACTTATTAAACATAGAATTCGATCGCGCCACTCAACAACAAGCAATCGATTTTCGTCCTCATTTACCACTGAGATTTCGCTGGTAGTAGCTGGTAGTAATTGATTTGTTTTAACCTTGGTTTCCCTTCAGTAAAGACATTGGTATTTATCTATGTACAAGGATGCGGATAATACTATTACAAATGATGTTTAAAGCGATCGCATTCTGTAATCAAGATTCAAAATTACCATAGACTTAAATTATAGAATTTAAGTCTAAATAACCATGAATAAACCAAACAAAAATCCCAATGAGAATATTAATGTTATTGATGTAGATGCTGGAACTTTGTTGTTAATTGTTTCTGCGTTATTTTTAGTACCTTTATTATTGACAGGATTTTTATCTCATTAACCAAAAACTAACTAATTACATTACGAAATCTTACTTAACTTTAGTTGCTCTATTCGCTGTATTTCTTTCCATCTCGCGAACTTTTTTACCACGCCATACTAAACGGATAGGAGTACCTTTAAAGCCTAGCTGCTCTCTAAATTGACGGTCGATATAGCGTCGATAATTATCAGTAAAACGCTTCGGATCGTTGACAAAAAGAGTAATAGTAGGGGGTTCTGTTCGCACCTGTGTACCGTAATAAATACGCCCTTGCTTTCCTTGGCGAGAAGTTGGGGGAGAGTGCCAACTAACTGCTTCTTCTAATACTTCATTAATTACCGAAGTACTTACTCGACGACGATATTCTGCAACAGAACTATCTACTAAATCGAGAATTTTTTCTACTCGTTTCCCTGTCAACGCGCTCGTAAAAATCACTTCCGCCCACTCCATAAAGTATAAGCGGTTCATAATTTGTTTTTTATAATCATAAATAGTGTGGGAATCTTTATCTACTGCATCCCACTTATTGAGTATTAAGATTACTGCTCTTCCTTCTTCAATAATACGCCCTGCTAACTTTAAATCTTGTTCGGTTACTCCATCAAGAACATCCAAGACAAATAACACCACATCAGAACGTCTAATAGCTTTAAAAGCGCGGTTGATGCTAAAAAATTCCGCGCCGTAGTCAACATTCTTTTTCCGTCTAATTCCCGCCGTATCGATCAAACGATAGGTTTGCTCTCCTTTCTGCACTACCATATCAATGGCATCTCTAGTAGTTCCCGAAACAGGACTAACAATCGCTCTTTGTTCACCTGTCAAAGCATTCAAGAGACTAGATTTGCCCACATTAGGACGACCGACAATTGCCACTTTAATTTCTTCGGTATCGGGTAACTCATCCATAGCAGGTAGGTGAGTAATCAACTCATCTAACATTTCCCCTGTACCACTACCATGAATACCAGAGACAGGATAGGGTTCGCCTAAGCCTAATTCCCAGAATTCCGCAGCTTGCATGAATCCATTTTCGATAGATTCACATTTATTAACTGTCAAAATTACAGGAACAGATTGTTGGCGCAACCAATCGGCAATTTCGCGATCGCCACCTGTTAATCCTGCTTGTCCGTCTACCACAAAAACAGCTACAGAAGCCTCTTGTAAAGCAGCCATCGCTTGCTGACGAATTAGAGGTAAAAATTCGGTGTCATCGTCAAATACTAACCCCCCTGTATCCACTACTTGAAACTCCCGATCTGACCAAAAAGCGGGACGATAAGTGCGATCGCGGGTAATACCTGGTTGATCGTAAACAATGGCTTGTTGATCTCCAGCAAGACGATTGACAAGGGTAGATTTGCCCACATTGGGTCTACCAATAATAGCTACTATAGGTAATGGCATTTCAGTTATTAGTTATTAGTTATTAGTTATTAGTTATCAGTTATTCAGTTATCCAGTCATCACAGAAATACAAGATTAAACTGAAAATAGTTACGTTAATGTTTTGTTTAATTCGCTATGGATAATCCTTTAGCAGACAGGTAAAAATGGTACTGCTTTATTACAAGCATTGTTCAACAATAAAAATTTTGAATGAATCGATTTGATTAATTGCTATTTTTGTTGCCCTGCATTAATAATTATTGTATCAAGTTAAATATATTTATTGACAAATCATGATTCAATTAGTCCCTATTGTTATCAGCTTTTTTTTGGCATTCTGTCTGAGTTTTTTGAGCATAATTCCCCAAGCATCTGCTGATGGCTTAATTTCTCATGCGCCTGCTGATGCAGAAGCTTATATTATCACACCTACGGATGGAGACAGTGTTGCACAAACTTTTACTGTTAAATTTGGTTTATCAGGAATGGGAATTGCACCCGCAGGAGTTGAGCGAGAAAATACAGGACACCATCACCTTTTAGTAGATTTGGCAGACTCTCCCGATCTTACTGCATCATTACCAGCTAACGATCGTATCAGACACTTTGGTGGAGGACAAACCGAAACACAACTTACTCTTCCTCCTGGGGAACACACTTTGCAGCTATTACTTGGTAATTATGTTCATGTTCCTCACGATAACCCAGTTATGTCTAAAAAAATCACGATATCTGTTAAGTAGAAGTCAATAGAGACGTAACATGGTACTTTTCTACTAAGAGCCAGAATTCTTAGAGATCTCTTATTTGAGGAGAATACAAGAGCCAGAAGTCATAATTTAATATTTTTTTCCTGACTAATTGGTTGATTAATTAGGAAATTATCTTCCTCTGCTCACATCACGCTCTTTTGTATTCCCCTACTTCTGAAAAAAGTCTACTGTTACTGTTGTTCAATATCTAAATTTTCTAATTGCTCGTTTTGAATTTGTTCTTGCGCTGGTGGATTTTCTATTTCATAGGGTTTGTTGGCTAAACCTAATTTTTGTATTGCAATCAAAACTCCTATCGCCACAATTACACCTAAACCCAAGCCAATACCTATTAACCAAAACAATAAACGTTTAAGGTGCTGTTGACGTAAAGCTATATTTTTGGTGGATAAATTTTCAGCTTGAGCGCGTTCTAAAATATTGTCTTCTGCAATTTTCTGCTTAAAATTAAACTCTTCTGGTTGTTGTGGCTCATACATTGCTTATTAAATTCCTTTTTGCAGCCTCTATCAATTGCTTTTCAGCGAAAAACTCTTCACTATCTTACCAACAATACACAAACGATAAATCAGGTTTCCTTCGCCTATCTCTCTCTCTTTCTGGGCAAAAGTTTCTAAAACTGATGCTAAAAATATGTTGTCTTGGGATTTTGCGATCGCTATAAGTAAATTTCTATTTAAAATACAGCATTAGCCTTCAAGAATTACTTATGCATAAAAATTATTACAACCAGGAATTTATTGCCAAAATAATGATGATATTAACGCAATCTTAATCAGCAACTATTTTTTAGGGTAGCAATATAGTTATAATTGGGTAAGTAATATCTCTGACAGCAACTCGATCGATTTACTAAAATAGAAAGTGAAATCGTAATAGATTTTCTATTTTGAAGGTAATTGCTAGAAATAATTAACACTCTTTTATTCATGGAAACTTCACAATCTTCCTTTAGAGCAGATCGATATTGGCAAATATTTCAAAGACATCGGATACCAGCAGTAGCAGTTTTTTTAGCAATTTCTACTTGGGGAGTCATTAGTACAGCTATCAAACCAAATATTTACGAAGCAGAAGGAAAATTAAAATTTCAAAAGAGTAATGTTAATTCTTCTCTGACCGATGTTAGCCATGAATTCAAAGTATTAGCTCCTGTTACAGATGATAATAACCTAATCGCTACAGAAGCAGAAGTTATTAAATCAAATTCTGTTATCGAAAAAACGATAAACGATCTGCAATTAAAAGATCGGCAAGGTAACCCTTTAAAAATCTCAAATTTTTGCGATAAACTAAATGTTTATGTAATCTCGAATACTAATGTTTTGAGAATTAGTTATCAATATCCTGACCCTCAAATATCCAAAGAAGTTGTCAACAAATTAATTGCTAACTATTTAGAAAGTAATCTTATTACTAATAAAAATGAAGCATTAGAAATCAGGAAGTTTTTAGAAGAACAAATACCCAAAGCACAACAAGCACTACTAGATACTGAAACTTCAATCAAAGAATTAAAAACCAAAAAACAAATTTTATCCCCCCAAGAAGAAGCTTCTAAATTAGCAACTAACTTAGGAGATTTAGAAAAAAGACTTACAGAAGCTAGAAGTGAAATCATCAATCTAAATAGCCAATCTAAATATCTCAAAGAGCAGTTAACGATGAATGCTCAGCAAGTTTTGAGCGCAACAGAGCTTACTCAGTCTCCAGCAATAGAACAAATTATTGCTCAGTTACAAGAACTAGAATTACAGCTAAATCAGGAACAAAACCGTTTTTCCGAGAATAATCCTCAAACTATCAAGCTCCAAGACGAAATTAGACTGCAAAGAGAACTTTTAGCCAAACAAGTCAAAAGAGTTACGGATTCTCAACAAGAATTTAGTTCCAGTCCCCAGTTTGGAGAAATTCAGGAAGAACTTACTGTAGAAGTAATTAAACTAGAGTCCAATACTATTGGTTTGACTCAACAAATTGCTTATCTAGCTGAAATCGAAAAAAAATTAAGACAAAAAGCTGCTAATATTCCTGAAGTAGAACAACAATTAACCCATTTAGAAAGAGAATTAGGTGTTTCTCAAAGAACCTACGAATTATTACAAAATCAACTAAATCTAATTGAAATAGTAGCTCATCAAAATATGGGAAATGTTCGTGTGATTTCTTATGCTACTACTCCCAACACTCCTGTTTCTTCTAGTTCACTAGGTTACCTTTCTACTATTTCTCTGGGTTTAATATCCGCAGCAGGAGTTGTTTATTTATTAGAAGCCAGAGATTCTTATCTGAGGACGATAAAAGAAGCCAAACAGTTATTTGGTTACAACTGGTTAGGCATAATTCCTTCCTTTAATAAAACAGAATTGTCTGCCATTGCAGAATCTGATAATTGCTCAACTCCTCCTTTGATTGTTAGAGATGATCCTGGTTCTTCTGTTAGTGAATCATATAGGATGTTACAGTCTAACCTGCGCTCCTTAAATAGCGATCGCCAAATTCAAACAATCGTTGTTACTAGTTCCGTATCTGGAGAAGGAAAATCCACTGTAGCAGCCAATCTAGCAGGAGCAATGGCTCAAGTAGGACATAAAGTATTATTGGTAGATGCAGATCTACATTCCCCCGTACAAAAAAATATTTGGGATACTGAAGGCGATTATGGTCTTAGCGATCTTTTAGCAGATAATTTAGACTACCGATTGGCGACTGAGACTGCGATGAATAATCTTAGCATCATTTCTTCAGGCACGATTTCCCAATCTCCTGGGAACTTACTTGATTCTTACCGCATGAAAGATTTAATGCACTATTGGTCGAGAGTGTATGACTTTGTAATCATTGATAGTCCTTCTCTAGATAAGGCTGCGGATGCCCCAATTTTAGGTAGAATGGCAGACGGCGTTCTTTTGGTGGTTAAACCTGAAGAAATTAATCGTTCTCAAGCTGAATTTGCTAAAGAAACTTTAGAGCATTCAGGGCAAAATGTTCTGGGAATTGTTTTTAATAACATTAATCCTAAAGTTGATGCTGGTGGTCATTATTACCATTCCCTAGAAAAGGAACATGATGTTTTACCGCAAGCTCAATTGTCCAGTGGTTCGGAAGAAGAATTTTGGGCTACTATCATTGGTGTTTCTCAAAAATCCCCAAAGCTACAACTAAGTTCTACGATTAATCCCCAACAGTTACTAGATATTCCTGTGGATCGTTTAGAAGATACTATTAATCACTTAGAGCAAGATTTAGCAGAATTAACGGCTTTAGTTCAAGAGCAAGAAGATGAATTGCTGATGAAAAGCCAGATTGTCAGGAAATTACGACGCAAGGTGAAACTAGCATCAATACCCGAACGCTTTTCTCTAGAAGAAGAATTAGCCCAAGAACAAGAGATTAAGCAAATGCTAGAGAAAACTTTAAGGGGTCAAAGATGCAATTTAGCCCGAAAAAGACAAATTATTTGTCAGTATCAAGAAATTATTCAAGTCAAACAAACTTAAGCCAATCAACAGTTTTTTCCTGCTCCTCAAGCCACAAGTGTCTCTGTCCGCGTTACATTTAATAAAGATCACAAATTTTAACAACAAACTACAGTAAACAAATCCTATGGTACTATTTGGTTTTGGCAAAAAAGCCACCATGATTTCTCCCGAACAGGCATTACCTGGTCGCGATCGCCAAATGCCCGTTCCCGACAAGCACTTTATTAATGGCAATCCTCTAAAGCCTTCTTTCCCTCCTACAATGGAAACCATCTGTTTTGGTATGGGTTGTTTTTGGGGTGCAGAAAGGAAATTTTGGCAATTAGAAGGAGTTTACACCACTGCGGTAGGTTACGCTGCTGGTTACACGCCAAATCCTACTTACAAAGAAGTCTGTACTGGAATGACTGGTCATAATGAAGTAGTTTTGGTGGTTTACGATCCCGCAAAAATTAGTTATCAAGACTTATTAAAAGTTTTTTGGGAAAGTCACAATCCCACTCAAGGAATGCGCCAAGGTAATGATGTGGGAACTCAATACCGTTCTGGTATTTACGTTTATTCAGAAGAACAAAAACAACAAGCAGAAACTTCTAAGAAAGCTTACAACCAGGAACTAAATAAAGCTGGCTACGATGAAATTACTACCGAAATTTTGGATGCGCCAGAATTTTACTACGCAGAAGATTATCATCAACAGTACCTTGGAAAAAACCCTAACGGCTATTGTGGGTTAGGTGGTACAGGTGTATCTTGCTCCAATTAAGAATAACTATTAGTTAATTAGTTAGCTTAAATAAACTAAATATCTATTATAAGAACTGGTAAAGTGTGAAACTCTATCAGTTCTTATTTTTTGGGAGCGTAACCGTTCATTTCTCCCTCAAAAGCGATCTCGAAGAGATTCGCTTTGGTGGACGTCAATTAGCTGTAAGCCGTAGGCTTTGTGAAAATGCCTCACAGAATATCTCCGCCTTCGTAATACATACGGTCAATTGTTGCAACACTCAATTCTACCGATCTGCACGCTCTGCTGATTGAAAGCCAAGTTTGGTGTGAGAGCCGTCGCAAAAAGGTCTTGTACCAGAACCACCACAACGACAGAGTGCTACCTCCGAACAGTATTACTATCGGTTTCATACCTGTCTTGAACGAGTTGCTCATTGAGGGAAACCCAAGGGGCTGATTCTGTCGTTTCACGGCAGAACTCTTCTGCCCCGCCCAAGACCCCTAAAGGACTCGGCTTCGCCGTCGCGCACTCGTTCGCTAAATCAGCAACGCCGAGACGTATATATGCTTAAAAAGCTCAATCTTATTGAGAAGTATTTTGCTTCTAGTATTGACTTAAAAATCAATTTTGATTACTATGATTATAAGTTGAATAAAAAGTCAAAAAAAACAACGAGATTTTCCACAAACTATTGGGAAATTTAAGTAAAGAGAGTAATTTCTTTGCTAGTTCATTCAAACAAAAAATCAGGAGCATTAGTAAAAATGGTAGAACCTACATTCCCAGAAGGCAAAGAGCAAGTGATGTCCGCTTTTGGTAAGTTATTAACCCAGTACCAAAAAGCAGAATCAAAAGTTGCGACTAAAGAAGAAGAAGCAGAAAAAGCCAAAAATCAGCAGTTATTAACTCAAGCGACAGAATACACTGTTGATAATATTGTCAATGGCATGGCATCTTTACAGTTGGATTTTGGTAGTGCCGTTGATAATATCAAAGAAAAGCTGACAGGAGAGTCAACTAAATTAGACGAATTAAAAAAAGCGATTTCTGTTGAAAGAGAACATTTGCAACAGTTGTCTCAAGTGCGCTTAGTTGCCGATGCTTTGCACATTTTACAACAAGAACATCAAGAAAAATTACAAAGATTAGCTGAAGATAGTAGCCTTCAACAAGAAAAAATAACCCAAGAAAAAACTAAAACGAGAAAGGTTTGGGAACAGGAACAGGCTGATTATTTAATTGCAATTACAGAAGAAGATGAATTGATAACACAGCAAAGAGAACAAGAAGAAGCTGACTACCAATATGAGTTAGCCAGACAAAGAAAAATAGAAACTGATGAATACGAAGAAGATCGCAGACAGCAAGAAAGAGAATTAGCTGCAATAGGTCAAGAAAAAGACAAAGATTGGACTAAAAGAGAACAATATTTAGCTGATAATAAAGCCGAGCATACGGAAAATAAAGAAAAGATTGCTGGCTTTGAAGAGAAAATCAAAACAGAATACAACAAAGCTAAAGAAAAAGCAATCAAAGAAGCTTCAGCCAAAGCAAAAGTAGAAACCGATCTTTTAGAAAAAGAATGGGAAGCTGCCCAAAAAGGTTACGATTTCCAAATTGAATCTTTAGAAGCAACTATTGCCAGACAAGAAAAACAAATAGAAGAATTAACTACTCAATTGCAAGAGTCTAATAGTCAAGCTCAAAACTTAGCTTTAAGAGCTTTTAATAATTAGTAAAAATTTGTTTTTTAGAAACTTACAAAAAATATTCAAGGTAGCATTATGACAATTAATTCTAAAAGTACTAAAGCAGAAATATTAGCAGCTTATAAAGCTCTCGAAAAAGACAATAAGGTTTTTGAATCAGAAGCAAAAAGAGCTAAAACTACTCAGCAAAATCGCACTTCTTCACCAAATAATACTTCTAATAACATTAAATCAGACCAAGTTTTAGGCATGATTCAACAACAAATTGAGCAAAGAAATATCTCCAAAACAATTAAAATTTTAGAACAATTACAAGTTGGTTTTGGAGGTGCAGTTGGTAGCTTATCTGAGCAACTAATTGCAGAAGCAACTACTTTAGAAGAAATTAGAGAGTTAATTACAGAAGAACAACAGCAGTTAGTAGAGTTACACGATTTAGAAACTATTAAAGATGATACAATTGATGATTTAATTGAGCAATACCAAACTAATCATAAAGAATTTTCTGAAGAATTTACAATCGAATCAGAAAATAAACGTCAAGAAATTGCTGAGTTAATTAAAACTTGGAATAAAGAACAAGAAACTCATAAGCGTGATATTCAATCAAGAAATGAAGAACGTAAAAAAACTAAGCAAAGAGATACAGAAGAATATCAATATAATGTAGATTTGGATAGAGATTTAGATGAAGAAGAATACGAACAAGAAAAGCAAGAAAGATATAAATTATTAGATACCACTCGTCAGGAATTAGAAGAACAATGGCAAACAAAAGAAAAAGCAATTGCTGACCAAGAAAAAGAATATAGAGAAGCAAAAGAACAGGTTACCGAATTTGAAGAAAAGCTCCGCAAAAAAGTTAAACAAGGAGAAGAAGAAGGTAAAGGTATTGGCAACTATCAAGCGAAAGTCAAGCAAGATTTAAGAAAAAAAGAGATTGAAGGTGAAAATCAAAACTATCAATTACGCATTCAATCTTTAGAACAAACAATTAATAGTCAAGAAGCCAGAATTGCTAAACTAACCCAACAACTAGATGCAGCACAAATACAAGTTCAAGATTTAGCAGTTAAAGCAATTGAAGGGACAGCTAATCGCAAATCTTATGAAGCAATGAAAGAAATTGCTATGGAGCAAGCAAAAACACAACAAAAAGGTAAATAGCAATTTTTAGCTTGAAATTTTTTCAATATTAAGTTTTCTAGGGGTATAGGGGTAAAGTAAAATTTATCCCTATTTTCTTTGATATTTTTTTATACTCAGAAAGCATATTTAAATAAGCAATATAAATTATCACAATCAGCTAAGCAGAAAGTTATTTATATTTTATTAAATATTTCAAACTCTTATTTAGTCTTACTTCGTGCGAGAAAAGCGATAGTGATTGCTCGCACGCGCTTTAGATGAGTAAAACTCATCAAGTTGGCTCGTTAAAATCACCCCTGTTCGTACTGCTATTATCTTACAATTTATACCATTTGTTAAGTCTCAAAAATATTTTGAGAAATAGCATAACCAAAAAAATGTAAATTCTTGAAACAAGTTTGACACTCTAATTTATAGTTTGAGGTTTTTGTGTTACAAGATAACTGGGAATTGAGATTTTAAAACTATGGCATTAGAAAACGATAATTCATTATCAAAGCAAGAAGCTATTAAACAGCTACGCCAAACTATTGGGCAATTAGAAACGATTATTCAACAACTCGATAAAACTTCTGTAATAGATTTACCTTCTTCTACTGCAATTCAAAATCTAATTACAACAACTGAGCAATTAGAAACAATAATTCCTGAGAAACCTACTTCAGAAACTATTCAAGAAACTGTAGAAACAGAGATTATTGAAACTCAATCATTAGATGATACTACAGTTGATCTAGAGCAGATAGAAACGAAAACAGAAGTCACAACTTCTCAATCTGTGCCAGTAACATCACCAGTAACACCACAAGGTACAGAAGAAGAAGTTATACAAACAGCTATTGTTAAAAATCAAAAAAATAATAATCAACCTAACAATAAAAAATGGATAATTATTGGGATTACTGCTGCAATTATTATCATAATTATTCCTTTAACTTGGAAATTATTTTTATCCGATAAAATACCTCAATTAATTGCCCAAAATACACCTGAAACAATTATTCAAGCGGAAAAGAGACCCATTGATACAATTGATGCATCTGAAATAATAATAGAAGAAACCAAATCTTCATTAGAAAATCCTATCGATGAAGCTATTTCTACTACTCCAAAAAGTGCTACTGAAACTGATATAGAATTAACGGCAAAAATTCCTTTAGAACTGGAAACAGAAAATAAATCCCAAAAGGTAGTAGTAGAAACTGTTAAATCAACTAGAGAATTAACCCCAGAACAAAATTTAATCGTAGCGTTAGAAAATAAAACTAATAATATTGCTACTCGTTATAGTGAAGACTTAATAATTTCTATTCAGCCAAACTTTGATGATAATATTGTTACCGTAACTTTAGCAGATGATTGGTATCAGTTAATAGCTAGTAATCAAGATAAATTAGCTGGAGAGATGCTCAAAAAATCGCGTCAACTAGAGTTTAATAAATTAAGAATTACTGACTCACAGAATAATTTGATTGCCCGTAGTCCTGTAGTTGGTAAAGATGTAGTTATCCTACGCAGAACCACTTAGCAGCATCAAATTATTTTTATCTTGAGGATTAATACCTAGAAATTCGTGTACATTAAGGTATTATGTCCTCAAGAATTAATGATCATGATTCGTTGCTTAATTGGTTTTTTGTGTGTTTGTTTTATCTGGTTGTGGGGAGTCGATGCGACTGCATTTGCTCAAGTGGAAAAACCCCAATTTACAGAACAACAGCTTAAAAAAGGCGACAAAATAGCAAGAAAAGCCATCAAAGCCCTTGAAAAAGGTGATTTGAACCAATCAGAGGCTTATTGGACAAAATTAATTGAAGAATTCCCTCAAAATCCCGCAGTATGGAGTAATAGGGGTAATGTTAGAGTAAGTCAGCATAGGATAAAAGATGCGATCGCGGATTTTGATCGTTCTATTGCCATAGCACCCCAATACCCTGATGCCTATCTTAATCGAGGAATTGCTTACGAAGGACAAAAAAACTGGGATTTGGCTCTAGCAGACTATAATCAAGTTTTAGAAATTAGCCCTCAAGACCCCGTAGCCTATAATAATCGGGGAAATGCCAAAGCAGGACAGCAAAAATGGCAAGAAGCTTTAACAGACTACGAGAAAGCTATTGAAATCGCTCCTAGTTTTTCTTTAGCTCGTGCTAACGCTGCTTTAGTGACCTATCAAATTGGCGATCGCTTTGAAGCAACCCGTCAGCTACGCAACCTTGTCAGGAAATACCCCATGTTTCCTGATGTACGGGCTGCTATGACTGCGGTACTATGGGTAGAAGGTAAGCAAGGAGAAGCAGAAAGTAATTGGGTAGCAGCAGTAGGATTAGATAATCGCTATCAAAGTCTCGATTGGGTAGCTAACATACGTCGTTGGCCTCCCAAAATGGTAGAAGCGTTAGAACAATTTTTAACTCTTAGTTAGTTTGCTGATTGGGAGTTTAAAGATTATTGATTGGTTGTCAGCCAAAGCTTTCTAATTAATTACTTAAGTTGAGTGTTAAGTCTCTTTCTCTGAAATACTTCAGTTCCACGAACAGTTTTTTAATTCATCATTTAATTACTTTGATGAATTAATTTCATTATTAGAACTATTTGAGGAGTAACTATGAGCAAGACAAATTTTGCTCGACTTAAACGTCTAGTCTTATTATCGCTTCTGTGCGTTGGTTTGATCTTTAGTATGAACTCATTGCAGGCGACTGAAGATGCGGGTTTTGAAGCTGACTACAGGACATTTCATTCAGATGGCAACATAGAATATGGCGAAATTGGGGATTCCTATACGGCAGACTTGGTTATGTATCTAGCGGGAAACCAGTTCATGGTCATGGAAGAATTGATACAGGACTTCTTATCAAAGCAGCCTGATATAAAAACTGTGTTTTGCCAAACTATACCGCCAGGGCAAATACTTAACAACCAAATAATGGAGCAAGGAGAGATTAATGGTCAAGAGATCGCGCAAAACCCTGACATTTTTGCCAGTACCAACATCGATCATTTGAAAACACTAAAAGATGAAGGGTTGATGTCCGAGCGTAAGATTTACGCTCGTAATAAACTTGAATTAATGGTAGCTGAAGGAAATCCCAAGAATATTCAAGGTGTGGAAGATCTTGCTCGTGACGATATCGTGCAATCTCACCCCAATCCACTAACCGAGGGTATCTTCAAGTTTTACGGTTCTCAAATGCTTAAAGAATTAGGTTTATACGAGAAAGTAACTGGTGGCAAAGAATGTAAAAGTTGCTGGGCGGTTGAAGGTAAAACCTGGTTCACCTCTCGGCATCATCGAGAAACACCAGAACGTTTAGAAAATGGTGAAGCTGATGTTGGTATTGTTTGGACTACTGAAATCATCGACGGCAAAGCCGAGGGACGTTCCATAGAAGGCGTAGCAATCCCCGCTCCGCTCAATCAGCAAGACAAGGTGCGATATGCAATTGGTAAGCTAAAAACAGGACGTAATCAGAACAATGCCGATCGATATCTAGTCTACCTAGCTACGGATGACGCACAAAATATATACGCCAAGTATGGCTTTATCAAGGCTGACGCTGAAGAACTAAAACCGACCCCATTATAGCTATAGCAATTCTCATTTAAAAAATAGAAGAGGGCAAAATAATGTTATTGTTCTGTCAATCCAAAAATGATGGATCAACTCAACCATTAAATCTCTTTCTGTCCCTCTGTCATCCTGTTAACCTTAACTCATCACCCTATAGTTAACAGACTACTATGTCAGTTTTTGGGCTTTGGACAAAAAAAAACAAGAATTCACAGTTGATATTGGCGAACAAAGTCTCATTCTCAATTTTGGGAATTATTCAATTCACCTTCCTGAACATAATTCATCAGGTTTCAGTAAGAGTGTCCTAAAGGATACCGCTTCCCTAAAGGACTCGCTACGCATCGCGCGACCGAAGGAAGTCCTTTAGGGCAGATAATTACTTTTCATGAAACCCTTTTTCTCCCTCATTTTTTAAGTTTTGCTCTCCATCGAAATATCTAAATTACTATGGCTACTAGAAAAAAATATGCTCCCTCATTATCAGCCAATACTTCTTTCCTTCAAGATAAAAGGGCAAATTATAAAAATCAATGGTCTCTATTTTGGAGCCATCTAGAGTCAATTTTGTGCCAAAAACCCAGGAAATCGAGATCGAGATTATTATTGCTAAGTTTTACCAGCTTGATATTACCTTCTTTAGTTCTGCCCATACCACCAAACTCAGTAAAACAAGTGGTCTTCTCCTCAAGGGTTCACGCTCAAGTTCCGCCATCAGCAGTAACTAATAATCAAAAGAAAGTCTTAAAAATTGGCGCACTGAATTTTCGAGGTGAAGAAAGAACAAGAGCTAGATGGCAGGCTCACGCCGAATATCTCGCCGACCGAATTCCCGAATATGCTTTTGAGCTAGTTCCTCTGACTATCGAAGAATTCTATCAAGCAGCAGAAAAGAATGAGATTGATTTGATAATTACCAATCCTGGTATGTATGTAAATTTAGAAGCCGAATATGGAGCGAATCGTATTGTTTCATTAAAAAGTCTGAGAGTGGGTGAAGCTAATCCAGTATTTGGTGCAGTAATTTTTACTAGAGCCGAGCGCAATGACATTAATGAGTTAAAAGACTTTAAAGGCAAAACCTTTGCAGGAATCAAAAAAGATGCTTTTGGGGGTTGGCAAATGGCTTGGGGAGTATTTAAGGAGCAAGGAATCGATCCTGAACGTCACTTTCAAGACTTAAGCTTTGCTGGAAGTCCTATCAATGTAATCGAAGCAGTCTTGAATGGAGAAGTTGATGGAGGAACAATACGCACTGATATCTTAGAAGGTCTGGCAGCAGAAGGTAAAATTAAGCTAGAAGATTTTAAGATTATCAATCAGCAAGAAGACCCCACTGGTGAATTTCCGTTTTTGCGTAGCACTCCTCTATACCCTGATTGGCCATTTGCCGTAGCCAAAGATGTTCCTTTAGAAGTTGGGAAAAAGGTAGCGATCGCTTTACTCAATATGCCCCCAGATAGTCCAGCAGCAAAAGCTGCCCAGTCCCAAGGTTGGACTGTACCTCTTAACTATCAACCAGTTCACGAGCTATTTATAGACCTCAAGATTAGTTCCTATGAAGAACTAGGAGAGATCACCTTCGCGCAGCTAATCCAAAAATTCTGGTACTTAATTGTCATTGCATTGACCTTGTTAAGTTTAGCGATCGTCATCATTTATTTTCAAAAACGTAGTCTGGCTCAACAAAAACTTAGCGAACAAAAGTTGAATCAATTAAACAAATCTTTAGAGAAAAGTGCCGAGGAACAACGCCAACAAAAAGAACAACAACGTCAACAAAAAGAACAACAACGACAAGCAAAAGAACAACAACAGCAAGCAAAAGAACAGTTAGAAACCGCAATTTATCTCCTAATAGATGAAATATCTGATGCCACAGAAGGAGATTTAACCGTTAGAGCCAACCTGAATTCAGTGGAGTTAAGTACCGTTGCCGATCTATTTAATGCCATTATTAGTAGCTTACAGGAGATTGCCATTGAAGC
>NZ_LR213820.1 GCF_900659865.1 Hyella patelloides LEGE 07179 | reverse complement strand
CGAAAGCAATGATGAAGCAAGTAGTAGCTGCGAGAAGACAGGGGATCATCAACACACCAAACCAACCTACGTAGAGGCGGTTGTTAGTGCTAGTAACCCACTGACAAAACTTCTCCCAAGAGCTGGCACTTGAGCGTTGTTGTAGAGTAGTAGTCATATATGATTATGATTGCGTTATGTATTTAATTGTCAAGGTTCGATTAAGAACTGGATGGGAAACGGGATTAAAAATGATGTGTTTCTTTCATCCATATTTACAGAATAACTAAGTATGGGGATTTTGTCAAGTTTTGTAACAGCAATTATGAGAATATCTATCATAAGTTGTACTTATTTCTTCTTTTCAGCAATTTGGTAAATTATAATTATAAAGATGCCGTATTACTTAAAATTATCAAATCTTTCTCACCAATCCATTCAATAATGCTCTGGTTAGTAGCTGATTTGCAAAGTAACAGAAGCTCGGACTGTTTGCTCTCCACCGATGACAGGCGTATTTATCCCAGCATCTTCTCTTGACAGTGCCTCGGCTGCAATAGGCTGGGGTGGGGGAACACTGTCTTCATTGACTTGAATACTGACAATCTCTTTGGACGTAAGATTGAGAGTCTTTAAAACAGCATCTGCCATAGCTTGAGCATCAATAGTTGCTTTACGGAGAGCTTCAAATTGAGCTTCAGAGATTGCTTCAGGGGTAGCGGTAAAACTTACTCCATCAATGCGGGTAGCTCCTGCTTTAACGGTTTCATCTAACAAAGTTCCCACAAGCTCGGTTTGGAGGCGAAAGCTGACCGTATTTGTGCCAATGTAACCCACTAAGTTTCTTTGGTTATTGCTATAGTCATAATCTGGTACGAGCCTAATGCCAGTAGTTTGTAGCTGTGAGATATCTTTTGAGCGTAGTAAATCCACCACGGCTGATGTTCGCTTGGCTACTTCTTGTTGTACCTCTGTCACAGTTCTTCCCTGAATCTCTACTCCCAACCTGACTTGTGTGAGGGTGGTGGCAATTCTTTCGCTCCCATTTCCAGTTACTGTCAACGTTTGCAATAATTTTTCTTCGGCTATAGCTGGATTAATCAAAGTTAAACTGAGAAAACTGCAAATGGCAAGCAATCTGCCTAAACGCAGGTTCGCTACAGTAAATCGACTTATCTTTGATTGTTTCTCTTCTTTGTTCATTGTTTACTCTCTACATTCGTTTAGTTCTAGTCAACTGCTTCATCCTTCTTAATATCAACCATAACAATCTGTGAAAGAGCGATTGCTATCTAGGTTGCTCTCTGCATTTCTAGAAATGATCGCCCCAATTAGAAACAGTATTAATTGCCTTTCTACCTTCCCTTTTAGTCAGCATTCAGTAAGTCCGCGATTTTCGAGGTTTCCAAGGGAAGTTTAAGTCGGAAGCTTGCCCTAAAGGACTAACTTCGTGTCGCGCAGTAATTTGGCAATATATTGTACCACGGAGATGGGACGCGGGGTCTGACCACTTCTGCTGCTTCTGATGTAGAGAAAATATCATCTCTTCACGCTGGCAAAGAACATATCTTATTCAAGAGGAGAACTTCCAACTATAAGGAAAAAGTGATTAAATCACTTCAAGAACCAACAACTCACTGAGCAGGATCGCGCCCGTCGAGGAAGCTCCTAGAATTCATACAGACGAGGATAGAGGTTCGGGCTGCTAATTGTACCCCAGACGCAATTAGCGATTAGTACTCTAATCCCATGCATCTCAGAACATGGGATTAGACTGAGTGAATCAGGACTGTGTTCTCAATCAACTATGGGTTGAGCGATTAACTTGACAATCCTGAGCCCCTTGAGTTTACGACGCGCGCCCCGAAGGAAGTCCTTTAGGGAAGCTAGTCCTTTAGGATACGCCCCGTCTTAGGAGCTTCGGAAGCTCCGAACAGTATTACTATCGGTTTCATACCTGTCTTGAACGAGTTGCTCATTGAGGGAAACCCCCAAGACCGCACTCGTTCGCTAAATCAGCAACGCCCAAAAAAGAAGTACAAGACGCTGGAATGACTGCTGAGAAGAAGTCAAAGAACGCCACGAGGGCGGATCTAGCGATCGCCCTGTGATTAAAAATACGTAACTAAGAAATATTAGAGAGTTACTACCTTGGGAAGATTCACTACCTAAGTAAATCTGTCTAAACTGAAAATAGATAACAATCATGAGTCTATTAAAGAACTTCTGGTATTCCAATCAATCTCAATCAAACACAGCCTTTAGATAGACAACAAATAAGCTTGAATCAATGGTTTTATAATTTTGGTGACTCAAACTACTCTACTGGATAATCGCTTTTTTATTCTGCACGTAGAACGAACTAACAATTTCGGTAAGGTTTTTTTTGGATTAGATACTTGTCACAATCCACCACGCAATTGTGTAATTAAGGTATACAATCCGATCGCTCAAAAACCACAGCTTCGGGGGTGGATTGCCAAAGAGTTTTATCAAGAGGCAGTACATCTTAAACAAGCAAGTTTAGTTAATCAATATCTTCCTGAAATCTACGCTTATTTTCACAACTCTCAAGCCTATTACATTGTTAGAGAATCAGTCGAAGGTGCAACCCTCGAAGAAAAAGTCAAAAATACAGGTACGTTTTCTCCTGAAATGGTTAGAGAAATTTTGCTGAAACTTTTGCTGGTGTTGGACAATTTACACCAACAAAAGATCATTCACCAGAATATTCAACCGAAAAATATTATATTGCGTCATAGCGATCTCGCTCCCGTATCAATTAATTTTGGTAATATTGAGCAGATAGTAAGAACATTTGATTTTCATGGTGAGCAGAATATCTTTTCTCTTAACGATACTCATAGTTATGCTCCTTCTGAACAAGTACTAGACAAGTCGATTCCTGCTAGCGATCTCTATAGTTTGGGATTGACTGCAATTTATTTACTAACAGCTAGAAATCCTGTAGATTTGGCTATTGATTTGGATTCAGGAAACTATATCATACCTTCAAAAATTAAAGACTTGGATTCCGATTTAGCTGCTGTAATTGTACGAGCTATCAATCTAGATCCTAAAGATCGCTACTCTTCAGCGAAAGAAATGCTGATTGCTTTATTAAAAGAAAAAACTCAAACATTTTTAAGTTATGAAAATCCAACAAATCACCTTCAAAACCATAGCTTATACCCCAAAAAAGCTATTTCTAAACTTACTCAAAATAAACCCTTAACTACAGTCAAAGTTACCAAAAAAACCTCAACAAAATCTTTAAAAAACAGTTATATTCAGGAAAGAAAGCGCAACAATACGCCAAAAATATTAAACTGGGGAATAATGCTAATAATTATAATAGGAGGTTTATATTTGATTAATCGAGGCGTGAGTACTTGGCAAGGCAAAGAGAATTCAACTCAAGAAGATAGTTTCAGAACGAAACTACCAGAGTCATCACTCTCACTGCCTTCTACCTTATCTAATTTTCCTGAAACCTCTTCTAATAATATTAATCAAGAAAAGCCTTCTACTAAAAAACCCTCTTTACTTAATAGTGATTCATCAGATTTACTAGAAATACCAATCTTTACTACGGGAACAAACAAAAAACAACTAAGAAAAATATTAGGAGAACCCAACGCTATTCAAAAAGGATATTGGCCCAATAGTAGTGCTTGGATCTACAAAGATTTAGCTAAAGGCTCGATAGATTTAGGCTACTTGTTCGATCTGAATACAGATAAATTACGTCAAACTGAAGTAGCAATTGCGCCTGCTGTTGGTTTAGAAACGATTAAAGAAATTCTAGATAGTTTATTACAAGGTAAGCTTACTGATGCAGTTGCTCTTGAACTACAAAGTGTTTATCTTCGTCAAACAAATACCTATTTATTTAAGTTAGAAAATTTAGAAGGAAGTATCGAGCGCGATCGAGATGATAATATTTACATCGGAGTTTGGGAAGCAGATTTCCACTAGGATGAATCGGTTGTGAATATCATGATTAATTCGCTCCAAAAATTGAGTAATTCGCTAAGATCGACCTAATTAAAATAGTTAATTTTTGTCGTAATGAAACCAATACCCACACTCGAAGCTGCTTCTGGTTTACGCTTAATTATGCGTCGAATCAAAGCTATTTTACGTCCTGTAGATTTTATTACAGATCGCGCTCGCCAATATGGAGATTTTTATCAACTTAAATTGAAAAATGCGCCTCCAACTGTGATGACTAGCAACCCCCAAGCGATTGAAAATATCTTTACTGCTTCTACTGATAAATTTGAAGTAGGTAGAGGTAATAAGATGTTAACTTTCTTGGTTGGAGATAATTCTTTGCTGTTATTAGATGGGAAAGAACATAAAAATCGCCGACGTTTGTTAATGCCTCCTTTTCATGGGGAATCTTTACAAAAATGTAGCGATCAAATAGTGGCTATCACCAATAAAGTTATTGCAGATTGGCAACCCAATAAAGCTTTTACAGTTCGTCCCGTAATGCAAGAAATTACTTTGCGAGTGATGTTAAGTGTGGTCTTTGGGATTGATTCTGGAACGAGATACGATCGCTTGAGAGAGTTATTAACGGCACTTCTAGATATTTTTAATACTCCTTTAAGCTCTAGCTTTATGTTTTTCTCTTTTCTCCAAAAAGACTGGGGGAAATTTAGTCCTTGGGGTCGTTTTTTGCTTTTAAAACAAGAAATTAGACAATTAATTTATGCGGAAATCGCCGAAAGAAGGGAATTATTAGCTTCAGGAACTTCAGGACTTCGGGATATTTTTAGTTTATTGCTATTAGCTAAAGATGAAAATGGCGAAGGAATGACAGATGAAGAATTACACGATGAATTAATAACTTTATTGTTTGCAGGACACGAAACTACGGCTTCTGCTTTAGCTTGGCTTTTTTATTGGATTCATTATCTACCAGAAGTTCAAGATAAGTTGCGTTTTGAATTAGATTCTGTGGGAGAAAATCCAGATTATAAAACAATTAACAATTTAACTTATTTAGATGCAATAGTTTCTGAAACTTTACGAATTTATCCCATTGTTGCTGGGGCTTTCGGACGTATTTTAACTCAGCCAATATCGGTTATGGGATACGATTTAGAGCCAAAAACTTGGTTAATGGTTTCTATTTATTCTTTACATCATAGAGAAGATTTATATCCCGATCCAGAACAGTTTAAGCCAGAAAGATTTTTACAAAAAACTTATTCTCCTTATGAATATATTCCCTTTGGTGGAGGAAATCGTCGCTGCATAGGTTCGGCATTAGCACTATTAGAAATGAAGCTCGTCACCACTACCGTTTTATCCCGCTTTCAATTGGATTTAACTAGCAACCATCCCCTGTTTCCCGTACGTCGTGGTTTAACCCTTGCTCCTCCATCTAGCTTTAAAATGAGAATAAAAAATAAACTAGCTTAAGAAGTTATTTAGAAATAAGAATTTAATAAAATCCCAAATTAAAATATCGGTGCGTTAAGCTTACGCTAACAACACCCTACCTAATCTAATCTGTAAGTTATTTAATTCACGATCCTTAGTATTCTATGATTGTTGGGTTTCATGCTTCAAACCAACCTACTAGCTGATAAATGATAACTGATAACTGGTAACTAATAATGTTGTGTATTGAAGAACTTTTACAATTAGAATTATTTCAACAACTTCCTGAATCTCGTCTTAATTGGATATGCGATCGCGCTGAAGAAATTAAGCTCACAAAAGGAGAAGTTTTAGTAAGAGAGGGTGATATCCACAGGGGATTTTTTATTCTAATTTCAGGTAATATGGGCATTACTCGCTTGAGTGAAGGTATTCAAATGCCTGTAGGACAACATAATGCTCCTGCTTTCTTTGGAGAAATTCAGATTTTAACTGATGATTTAGTCCCTGTTACTTTACAAACCTATACCGATTGTCGTCTTTACGAAATTAGTAGTGAAAACTTTCTGATCGTACTTCATGAATGCCGTAACTTTGAAAGAACCATTTTTCAGGCAGTACGAAACCGTCTTAGAGGATTAGAGTCATTTATCCGCAATCGCGAGAAAATGGCAGCATTAGGAACTTTAGCTGCGGGTTTGGCTCACGAACTTAATAACCCTGCTGCTGCGGTAGTGCGTTCTCTACAAAGCTTGATTCCAGCTACTTTAGAATTGCAACGCATGAATTTAGTTTACGGACAGCGTAACGTAGAAGATGAGCATACAGCGCAATGGCAGCAAGTTAGAGACGATGGTTATGAATTCTTGCTTAACAATCATCGTATAGAACCCTTAACCTTAATGGATCGCGAAGATGCTTTACTGGATTGGTTAGAAGATTATGGAGTCAAAGACGCAGGTAAATTAGTCGAACCTTTAGCAACAGCCAATATACAACCTGAGCTTTTAGAACAGCTAATGGCAAGATGGCGCGATGATTCTACGGAATTAAGAGATATGGGGATACGCTGGTTGGCTTTATCTTTCGATGTAATGATGATGATTCAATCAGGTTTGCGGGGCGCAGAAAGAGTTTCTGAATTAGTTAAATCAATGCGCTCTTATTCTCACTTAGATCGGGGTGCAAGACAACAGGTAGACATTCATCAAGGAATCGAAGATACCCTACAATTACTATCCCACAAATTAAAATATGGGGTTAAAGTAAAGCGAGTTTACGATCGCAATCTTCCCCAAATCCCCGCTTACGGTAGCGAACTCAATCAAGTATGGACTAATTTAATCGATAATGCGATCGCTGCAATGTCAGGCAAAGGCACAGTGGAAATTATCACTCTGAAAAAAAGCGATCGTATAGTTGTAAAGATCATTGACTCTGGAATAGGTATTCCTTTAGAAGTTCAATCTCGAATTTTTGAACCCTTTTTCACCACCAAATCTGTGGGAGAAGGTTCGGGTTTGGGTTTAGATGTTGTTAGACGCATCGTCGAAAACCGCCATCGTGGAGCGATTTTTTTAGAATCCGAACCAGGTAAAACTTGTTTTATTGTTTGTTTACCAATCAATATGGGCAATGCTGAAAGCGAGCAATAGCTGTATCAATGAGATGAATTTGACGGCAGGAAATGCGTGAGTGTTAAGAATCATTCTTGCGATAGTAAATAGCGTTCAGTTATGACAACTTTAAGACCATGTTTTGGTCTCAAACTAATCGAAGCTTGGGGTACGATCTGCTGATTTGGCGATAACGAAATTTGAAACTTAGGCGCGATTGTGGCTACTATTAAAACTGCTTCTATCAGCGCGAAATTCTTGCCAATGCAAATACGAGAGCCGTCTCCAAAGGGGAAATAAACACCTTTGGGTAGCTGTTTTTCTAGATCGTTAGCCCAACGCTCTGGTATAAATAAATCGGGGTCTTTAAAATAGCTAGGATGGCGGTGCATTGTCCACTGGCTCATTAGAAGTACACATTCAGCAGGTACGAAGTAACCACCAATTTCGCAATTTTGAGCAGCTTTGCGAAGTATCAAAGGAACGGGCGGGTAAAGTCGCATCGCCTCCTTGATTACCATATTGGTGTAGGGCAAATTAGGTATGTCTGCAAGGGTAGGGTAGCGATCGCCTAATACTGCTGTTAATTCTGTTAATAATTTAGACTGCACCTGGGGATGCTCGGATAATAGTATCCACATCCATGACAAAGCATTAGCGGTTGTTTCATGTCCTGCAAAAATGAGAGTAGCAACTTCGTCTCTTAACTGCTTGTCACTCATCACGCTACCATCTGCTTCATCTTGTGTCTGCATCAACATCGACAGTAGATCGGTCTTAGCTTTAGCTTCATTACTGTTTCGCCTCTGACTAATAATGTTATAAATAGTTCTGTCTAGAGCTTCAATCGCTCTTTTAACACGCCAAGACTCTGGTGTGGGAAGCCATTGTAACGGATTTTGTCCTGGCATTTTTTGAAAATACTCAAGTGCGATATCGAGAGCAAAAGCAATAGTCTTGGCTTCTTGATGGCTTAAATCGATACTAAATATTGTTTTGACTATAATATTCAAAGTCAGTGACATCATGTCTTGGTGGACATTGCGAATTTCGCCATTTTGCCAGTCTTCAAGCATCTGTTCGGTATTAGCCACCATAACATCTGCATAAGTAGCTATCTGTTTTTGGTGGAATACGGGTTGAATTAAACGTCGTTGGCGAAACCAGGATTCTCCTTCGCTTGTAATTAATCCTTCTCCTAAAAGGCGACGCAAAGCATTACCCTTTTTAACAAATAATTTTCTGTTATTTAATACCTGCTCTATATATTCGGGGCGATTTAAAAACAAAGCAGGAGTATTGCCCAAACGCAGAGGTACAATATCTCCATATTCACGAGCGCATTGGGTTAAAAACTCGATCCTTTCCTTACTTAGGCTAGGAAGATGACCGAGAAAAAATTTCGCTTTGGGATGAGGTAATGCAAATACATTGGCATTCATGGTTCAATTCTTCTTTTTTAAATAATATTTTTTAGTTAGAAATAGAATAAAAATCCGTTAATCCTGCGATCGCAAAACGGCTAACTACAGCGATCGCTTGTTCCAGAGAAAGGAAATCTGGCTCAGATTCTTCCTTTTGCTGCATCCACCAAACAGCAGTACGACTGACCATCGCTACAATAGACGTACTTAATAGTTCTAATTGGGATTCTGGAATTTCTACAGGGTGGATTTCTTTTAAAAGTTCGCTGAACCAATCTGCATATTGTTTGCGTAGGCTAATTCCTATTTGCATTCCCGCATCTAAACCTGCAAACCCAACTTGAAATAAATCGCGGTTTTCTCTTGCAAAGCGAAAAAATATGGCGATCACAATTTCGATAATTTCATTTCCAGAATATTGAGACTCTCTAGCCTCATCAAGAATTTGTTTTAACTCTTTGTCTAATTCGGCAAATCCTTCCTTTAAGACAGCAAGATATAGTTCTTCCTTCGATGCAAAGTGCAGGTAAAAAGTCCCAAAACCTAGATCTGCTGTCTCGGTTATTTGGGCGATCGTTGCAGATGTTAAACCTGTTACAGCAAAGACTTTCCGTGCAGCATCTAGTAAGCTTTTTCTAGTCTCTGCTTGACGGCGCGATTTACGACTAGCTCGCTTTTCTTTTTTGTCTTTTTGACTCATTATTTTTAGTGATAGCAATATCATTACTGATGATACTATCATTTTAAACAGAGTTTATTGCTTCGAGACCAAAGTTATTTTGCTTGTTGCAAAATCGATCGGATTTTAATACTTCTTAATTAAGGATTTTATAGGAATTTTTATGTATGAAGTTTCAAGATATTCAAGCCCACTTTTCAAGCCTTATTGAGGCTTAAACGAGAAGTATTGGATCGGAGACTGTTTGTTAAACAAAAATTAAAGGTTTGGAGTATCTTAAGATTTATTTTATAAACAGCCTCTCAGATTTTGTATCACAACTAACCAAAACTTCTTTGGATCGTCAAAATGTCATAGCGTTGTCATCTTATTGACATTTTTAGCTGTTAAATTATAGCTACTTAAATTTTTTACTTGAGCGATCGAATTATGGATGCATTTTTGAATAATGGAACATTATTTTGGGACATTCCTGTACTCAAAAAAACCCGCCAGTCTATTAAAAAGAAAAATAACAGCAAATCGACTCATGCGGTAGGAGTATTTTCCCATCATCGAGATGTCAAAGTGGCGTTAGACGATCTTCGAGATGCAGGTTTTCCCAAAGATCTGGTTACGGTAATTGCTCGCGATCCTAAAAATTATTCTTGGTCTTCTAATTCAGATATTCATAACCACTTGGATAAAAAGAATTTAAGCTGGAATCAAATTGCTCAACATTTTTATCAGCGATTATTTCAACGAGAACAATATCTAATCTTGGTCGTAGGAAACGAAAAAGAACTCAACTTTGCCAGTTTAATTATGGGTCGTAGGAAACGTCATGCACGAGTTTTCTTGATGGATGCAGAATAATAGCTTTTTTAAAGTTAGATTCTTAAATTTCCGTTTTTCAGTAAGCTCTCATGGTGTGTGCGATCGCTATATTAAACTAGATTTGTTGCTTTAGCAAGAGTAGAGAGCTTATCGTTTTGTCAACACTCGCGCGACCGAAGGAAGTCCTTTAGGGCGTTCCTTTGCCCCCAAATGCGATGGGGATAAACACGAAGATGCGACGGGTATAAACGCCTGACGGCGACGCAGGGTCGCTCGTCAAAAGTGTTTTAACTCCAACGACGAAACTTACGACAGACTTTATTGTATTATTGTTTTAAAAATTGAATTTGGCGATGCGATCCTTTAATTGACAAATCTTTGATATACGCCAAATGATGCAACGCCAATAAAACACTAACTATTAACAGTGAAAAGGAACAGTAGCCCAAGGTGTTAATAGTAGTAATAACCAACTCCAATAAACTAAATTAGGCGAGTTGGGTAGGGTTGCATTATTAATTAAGGCATCAATTCTTTGAGATAAACGATTATCTGGTAATGGCAGGGAAAAACCCACTTCAAAACAAGGAGTAGGTTGTAAAGATGTTTGTGCCACTGTTAATAAAGACTCTGCTAAAGTAAGAGCATCTACGGTTTTTGCTGCCTCCAAATCTGCTCTAATTTCTCTTAATAACAACAATTCTTCCCATAGAGTTTCGGTATTCTTTAACCAAGAGGTACAAGTGCGTAGCCAGCCCAGCCAGAAAAAATAAAAAGTGTCACGATAATATAAATGAGCCTTTTCGTGAGCTAAAACAGCTTCTAATTGATTTTCATCTAAAATATTTAATAATACTTGACTAATGACTAATTTAGGTTGCCAAAATCCAATTTGAGCAATGTAAGGTAGATCAATATCAATTAAATTTACTTTGGTATTTTGGATTGATTTTTCAGGGTAAGTAGTAATTTTTTGCTGAGAAAGCCAAGCTTGATATGCTAATTTGCCAAGATGAAAGCCCAAACTACAAATAAAAGCCAAGCCTAACCAATAGCTAAACCCACCAGCCTGTAAGCCCAACATCTCTCCATGTGCGCCCATTAAAATAATGGCTAACACAGTAGTAATTAAAATTAATGGTGGAAATAAGAAGCAAAATAGAGATCGCTGCCATCTTTGTTCCCAGTCACCTTTTGTACTAACGGGAATCGAACGTAATCCCCAAGCAATCACTAAAGCAGTTAAGATCATGACTAGATGCATTACGATCCCTCCTTCCTTTGTCTCCGTATTGCTTTGAGTTTAGCAGCAATCGCTTCTATTTGTTCTACACTGGCTATGTCTAAATGATCGGCAAAAGATGCCACAACTTCTGCATTACCGACAGCTAAAAAGTCATGTAAATGTTCATAGGCTTTGAGTGCTTGGGCTTGTTGACGAGATATTTTGGCTTCCCATTGAAACGCCCTACCTTTTTTTTCCTGTTTCTGACAAATTAACCAGCCTTTATTAGTTAAGCGACGCAATACTGTTGTCACAGAAGTATAGGCTAATTCGCGGTTAGGATCGGCTAAAATGCGATCGTGAACATCTTTAACCGTCACTTTGCCTAATTGCCAAATAATTTCTAAGATCTCTGTCTCTAACGAACCCAAAGACATCTTTTTTGGGCGATAATTGGGTAATGGAGTCATCTGGTAAGGATTGAGGGATGAAGGATGAGGAATAAGGAAATAAATAAGTAATAGATAACTACTGTTAACTGTTAAAGAGCATCTCCTCTAATATATGCTACAGCTACTATTAACAGTAAACAACCGATAAAGGTACAGCCCAGAAGAAATAAGACAAAAATCTCTCCTGATGAAAGGGGCCGATCTGTAGGATCGAGATATGCTGTACTGGGTTTGCGATAATTATTTTCTGCTTCCCAACCTTTGGGTGCTTGAATTACATTGATACGAGAATAGCCTATTTTTAAATCATATAGCGATCGCCTTTCTGGGCTACTAAGAGTTGCATAGGCTTCATTGAGGCGTTGAAATTTGGTGGTTGCTACCGACGGTGATAACTTTGTGGTATCGGGATGATATTTCTTACTTAAGCGACGATAACAACGACGAATATCCACTACCGAAGCAGCAGGATGAAGCCCTAAAATATCGTAATACGTGCTTGTTAATTGAGTATATTTTGGCAGAGTTTTACTACTGGTTTGCCTATTTTTGCGATCGCTTTTCACTGACAATCCCTAACTTGATAGTTTCCTTTTCTCAATAGTTAACGAATTTTGCCACCGAAATCAACTATTTGAAGGGATCGATTATGACGGTGGGGGATGAATGAGGAGAAAGTAGAGAAATAGAGGAAGACAAAGAGGACTAAAAAATTAGCAGCCAACAACCAGCTATTAAACCAGTAAAACTCTACCTTCTGTCTTCGTTTAACTTTGCCAAGAATTATATAATTTTTGCCAAATGCTATTAAAAGTCTGTTTGACTTCATTCTGGAAGCTCCAGCGTTGAAAAGCACGTTCGTACTCTTCATCTTTGCTATGGAAGGTTTTCCACCAATCAAGAGCTAGACCCAAACCGAAAAATAATAATATGTATAACGACCAAGATATTCCCCCTGTGGTGATTAAATTGAGGGAAATCAAGAAACCATTAACGATCGAATATTTTATCGTCTTTTGTTTAAATTGATTACGACGATACAGGTCAAATGCTTGACGCTTTTGAGCTGTATTTTTGTATTGTAACCATTGATTTTCCGCAACCTGTAATGTTTGCAGATCGATATTCAATTCATCAGCAATTTCCCACAATTGCTTTCTGGTTAATTCATCATCTTCTCCTTGACGAGCCAGCGCGATTTGAATAATCTGTTGGATATCTTCGGAGCTATAAACTTCGGGGTATTGTACGGGAGAATCGGACATGGCTTTCTAAGTATCTCTTAATTATCTATTATGCCGAAAAACTCCAAGTTGTAACCGTACTAAAGATGACGGTTTTTACTCTACGGCAAAGGGATCGATTTTTTGTCACAGTTCGTTACAATTTTTTTAAGAAAAGCACGAAAATTAAGGAAGGAGGAGTCAGGCATTCAGGAATAAAGAGATTAAAAATAATAAGATAAAAATAATAAGATAAACAAATTGTGAGGCAAAGCACAAGCTATCCTTGAATTTTGTTTATGTGTCGCCAATATTGTTTGATTTGGTATGACACATTTTACCTTTCCTCGTTCCTCGTTCCTCGTTCCTCGTTCCTTTCCACATTTAAGGATAGGAAAAACATCCTATGAATAGTACTAGTAATAACATCCGTATTGGGAATCTATTTGGTATTCCCTTTTTTATAAACCCCTCTTGGTTTTTTGTTTTAGGATTAATCACGTTAAGTTATGGTGGAGAACTAGCCCAATTTCCACAGCTAACTGGTTTAACTCCTTGGATTTTAGGGTTGGTTGCAGCTTTACTGCTGTTTTCTTCTGTTTTAGCTCACGAACTAGGACATAGCTTTGCTGCGATGTCCCAAGGGATTGAAGTAAAATCGATCACCCTGTTTATTTTTGGTGGTTTAGCAGCTTTAGAAAAAGAATCAGAAACCCCTTTACAATCTCTGTTAGTTGCGATCGCAGGTCCTTTGGTCAGTGTGTTACTATTTGGTATCTTTACTATTATTAACATTACTGTATCTTTACCCACACCGATTAGTGCGATCGTTTCTCTACTCGCTTCGATTAACTTGATCTTGGCACTATTCAACATGATTCCTGGCTTACCTTTGGATGGTGGTAATGTTCTCAAAGCCATTGTCTGGAAAATTACAGGAAACCCCAACAAGGGTATCATCATCGCTGGTAGAGTTGGTCAATTCTTCGGTTGGTTAGCTGTCGGTGTTGGTATCTTGGGTACTTTAAGCGTTATTCCCTTTGGTAGTTTTTGGACTTTGCTAATTGGTTGGTTTCTATTGCAAAATGCTGGTTTTGCTGCTCAGTCTGCTACGGTACAAGACAAGTTGGATGGCTTAACCGCAGAAGATGCTGTGATTCCCGATAGTCCCATTGTGACCGCTAATTTGAGCTTACGAGAGTTTGTCAATGAATACGTAATTGGGAAGCAGCAATGGCGCAAATTCTTAGTAGTTGATGCTGAAAAACAATTAATGGGAGAGGTTTTGGTAGACGATCTCAAGCAAATTCCCACTTCAGAATGGACACAAGTACAGTTAGCTAACTTGGTAAAACCTGTGAGTGAAGTGACTAAAATTGCTGCTAGCTTATCTCTTCTAGAAGTAGTAAAACTAATTGAGACTCAAAATATCAAAGAAATGGTTGTCATAAAAGAGGATCGAGAAGTTTTAGGTTTGCTAGAAAAATCTTCAATTATTAACTTATTACAAGAAGAAGCCCAAAGTTAACCAATTTTTTACTATTGTTAATAGTAACTACTCTGAATAAGTGAATTTAATTAATGCGATCGCAAATTTGATTATTAGCGATCGCTTTTTTCGGCAATCAATCTCAGAATTTAAGAACTACATCAACTATTAATTATCTATTTTTAATGCTTGAATCAGTAAATCATCTTCTTCTGTGATTAAATCATTAGCTGTGCGATCTCCTAATTGTTTCAAGGCTAACAAACTAGCATATTTAAGATCGAAAATTTTTGTTTTTAGGCTTTCTTGTAATAATGGAATAGCCTCAGTCGCCCCTAAGTTTCCTAGAGCTATTGCTGAAGCAGTACGGGATTTTTGGAATTGTGGCTGAGGATGGTTTAAGTTTTTGAGCGCAATTTCTTTGACTGGTTGATATTTAAACCAGCCCAATAATTTAATCACATGATAATGCGCTCCATAATCTCGATAAGCCTCTTCTTTATAAGTAGCCATTAAAGCTTCTGGTGCTTCTTTAGCATATTCTTGTAATAAGGTTTGAGTTGCTAAATAACAACGTCCAAAATCTGTTTGATATAACTCTCTAATTAAAAATTCTAAAGTTGGTTGTCGATCGTATTCATGCACCATTGATAAATCTTGAGGGCGATCGTAAATAACTTTTTCTAAATGGGGTTGTACCTCAGCAAAAGTAATTTTTCTTTCCTTAATACCACTTTCTGCGAGTAATCTAATTCCCCGTAAACGAAAAGCTACTGATACAGGAGTTTTGGCAATGTTGGGAATAGCATCATAATAATTAGTATCAATTAAATCTTGAATACTTAAACGACGTGCATTGACACTACTATGATTTAAAAATGCAGTAACTTTTGACATCTCACTATAGTCACCAGTTAATTTTGCCACAGTAGATATTGCAGCACTAACAATAGTTTCATCTTCAGAATTGACAAAAGACTTGATTGTTTCCAAAGCTGGTTGGTAATTAAATTGGGCTAATACTTGAATAATTAAACGATAACTTTGATTTTCTTTATTTAATAAACTGGCGATCTCTGCCACAATAGCATCATCATTAGTACCAATATCTTTAATCGCCCAAACAGCATTTTCTACAGTGTAAGAATCATTTTCTTGTAAACAATTTACGATTATAGGTAAAGCCGTTTTAGCTTTTAAACGCCCCAAACTTTCGATCGCCTTGCGTCGTGCAATACGATGATACATATCAGAGTTATCATCTTCAATCGTTTCTATTAGAGCTTGAATAGTTCTTGATGTGGGAAAATTAGCCAAATGAGATGCTGCAACATAACGTTCTGATTTTTCTGACAATTCTGCTAACGGCTTTTTCAACAGAGCGATCGCTTCATTCTCTGTTAAATTGAACATATTGGCAAATCTATTATCCATTTTTTCAGTTATCAACTTATCAATTATCAGTAAGCATTAATCAACTTATCAGTTATTAGTTAAACTAGATCCCCAAAGTTCGGATAAGGTAACAACTTTGTATTCTTGTTGTCTAAGTTGAGTAAGTAATGTACTAAGAACTTCTACTGTATTTGTGGTGCGTTTTGGTGTTCCACCATGTAGCAGCAAAATTGAACCTGGAAAGATAAATTGAGATGTATATTTGATTGTAAAGTTTGGGTTATCAAATATTGAATAAGTATCTAATGGAAGCATAGAAGCTAAAGCAAATTTATCGTAATATACAGTACTTTCCTTCAAGATTTTGAGCATACCATCGTTATAAAATGCTCGTCCTGGGCGAAACCATTTAATTGCTGAATCGATTGTACTAGAAGATAATATTTCATGAGCCTGGTCAATCTCGGCTCTAAACTCAAGAGTATCTAATGAAGAATGACGGCGTTCTTTTTGTCCATGATTACCAATTTCATGTCCTCGATTTAAGATCTCATCGAGCATTGTTTTTGAATCATCTAAATAGTCAGTGATTACAAAGAAGGTTGCTCTTATTCGTTCTCGATCGTTCGGTATGTTCTCATTAAAACTATCAATTGTATCAAGAATTTGGAGTGTGTCAACTCCACCAACATCATCAATTGTTAATGAAACTACTTTCGATGATGTTGGTTTGTAAAATATAGCATCAGGAAATAACTTAGAGATCCCTGCGATAAGATTACGTGTAATTGAAATCATTTTAACTATCCCGATAAGCTTCTTTAGGCGTTGGTAATTTGATGTATGACGTACAAAAGCAAGACTTGCCCATGTCGAGGAAACCTCGACGGGCTTCCTTGCTCAATGTTTCTGTTCGTAGCTCTAAGCTCTAAGCTTTAAGCTTTAAGATTCTTGCTCCGTCCCTATGTTCGAGGCTTGTCCTCGAATGGGGAAAACCTCGAACGGGGCGTGCGTGACCGAAGGGAATCCTTTAGGGCTTTTTTAAGAAGAGTACAGTATGAAAATTTTAAAATCATACCTTGATTCACCAACGCCCTTCTTTAATAACCAACTAATTCTGAGGCAAAATCTTGAATCTTTGTAAAACAATAAGCACCTAATAACGCACCCCAAATTCCTTTACCAGTAACAGGCTCGATTCCTTTATCGTAGGTGAGTAATTCTTTTTCTGTGGCTTCTAAGCCCAAAAATACTTGAAAATTGTTTCCTTGATAAGTAAAGCTGCAAGGAGTTTCTTTAGCAGGAGTAGTTTTAAAACGATAATTACCAGGCGAAATATTTTCTGTCGTGACTTTGAGAGTACAATTAGGTAAAAATTTAATCTTTTCTGCGGTTATTTGCTCTAATTTACGGCGATCTTTTCCTGCTCCTGCAATCCATTCAATATCATTAAACATATAATATTCAATTTCAATCGTCTCTCTAGAACGCAACCTCAGTATTCTAGGACGATAAGGACGATCTATATTTACGACACTAGCTTGTTCTGCATACAGCGTAATGCTGTCTTCGGTAAATAAAGATACAGGGCGCATCCATAACCGCAGGTGAACATACCATGCAGGTTGTTCTAAAGCTTGTTGCTGGTTATCAAACTCTCCAGCTAGATACTTACCTAAAGCCTGTAATTCAGGGTATAAACTCAAGTTGCAATACTCCAATTCAAAATTACGCCTAAGCTGACAATTAAGATTACCAATTAACTATTTGTACCATTGAATTAACCCCAGATGTCAATTAACCGCATCTAATTGAAAATACTCAGTATTTCACTTCACGTTAAATGCTAAAACGTAATAACTTTTACCCAACAAATCATAACTATCTTATAATAATCGAAGTTTGATGCTCCTGAAAAATATCCGTTTAATTTATTGCTTATTTTTTCCTTTTATTTCTATCTCTCAAAATCTTCAAGATCTCTGCCACTATAATGAGTTAATTATTCATCCCGATCGCCTTAGTTTTCATTTTCTTCGGTATGTATTCGGAAGGTTTAATTAAGCGATCTCAGAGTATCTGGCACTGCGCGAACAGCAGAGAGGGCTAAGAACGCGATCTCACGAAGTGAGGCGTTGCACGATCGCAATTTCGTCAAATTTTATAGTGATAATAAGCCTGTTTTTACTCTCTGTTCTTCGTAAAGAAACCTCTACGTTCGCTCTGCTTTAAAAGTTTTGCTTCGTGACAAAATCGGGATATAATGATAAATTGTGTCGAATTAAAAATATTCCATGCCTAAGTTAAAAACTAAAAAATCTGCTGCCAAGCGTTTTCGCGTTACGGGTAGCGGAAAGAAAATCATGCGTCGTAAAGCATTTAAAAACCACCTTTTAGAACGCAAAAGCAAAGAACGTACTCGTCGTCGTCTTTCCAACATGGCAGTGGTTCATGAAACTGATGAACTTCGTGTACGCTTAATGATGCCCTATAGTTAGACCGCTATAAATTATTCGGCAGATTTATTAAGTATTAATTCTCATATTGTATTCAAACCCATCTAGTAGTTATGCCAAGAGTAAAAAGAGGGAACGTCGCCCGTAAACGCCGTAAAAAAATCTTAAAACTTGCCAAAGGCTTCCGTGGTTCTCACTCTAAGCTATTTCGTACCGCTAACCAACAGGTAATGAAGGCGTTACGTAATGCTTATCGAGATCGCCGTAAGCGTAAACGCGATTTCCGTCGTCTTTGGATCACTCGTATTAATGCTGCTTCTCGTCAACATGGCTTAAGCTACAGTCAATTAACAGGTAAGCTCAAAAAAGCTAATGTTGGTTTAAATCGCAAAATGTTAGCACAAATAGCAATGCTAGATCCTCAGGCTTTTGCTAAAGTTGTAGAGGTTGCCAAGCAAGCAAATTAGAACACAATTGATAATAAACAATTGATAATGGAAAATTGACAGTCTCACTGTATAAGGGTAGTCAATCATTATTTATTTAATAACTATTATCAATTAATGGCAGATGATTATAAGTAAGAAAGACTCGGTTTTTCTCTCGAAACCGAGTTTTGCCATTTTAAGGAAAAATGAAATGTACTATTAAATTTTTATTATTAATTTTTTCCCTTTAATTGCTTGCGTAAAACTAACTGAGTTTTACAAGGTTCGTAACCAAGATTTTGATAAAAAGCATGAGCTTGTTGACGCATAGTCTGCGATCGCACTTGTGAAACCTCGCATCCTTGTTGTTGCGCCCATATTTGTGCTTTTTGGATCGATATTAATCTTTATTAATTAGAAGATTCTAAATAGTTTAATAGCCAATTAGCAGCCGTCGCTCGTCGAGTATGTCTGGGAGTAAATTCGCCTATCTTATAACCTTTAAAACCCAATTTTTCTTTTAATAACTGTTTATTTTCTTTGGGAATGGAACGAGTTAATTTAACAGTTGGAGGGCGATTTTCGATGAAATCTGGTGGTTCGGGATAATTAGTTCTCCAATCTTCTGCTACTCCACTATTATCCCAGTTTTGGCTAGTTTCATTGTAACGATAACCTAAATAATGCCAAACTAATTGGTTGACTGTAGCATCATCTAATTCGTCTTTTAAAATTGCCCAAATAGTATCAGTATTTAACGGTGGTAATTCAGCCATGTTAATAATTTCCTTAATTACTAATTTAATTTAAAACCTTGGTGTTAGTTTCTGATTTTCCATTACATTCTTGGCGACGAAGACGTAGTTGAACATCTTCGAGTAATTTGCGATTGACAGACATTAAATCGGCAACTAAGCCAAATATCCAGAGTTGAATCCCAATTAAAATTAAGATTGCAGCCAAAATCAAACTAGGAACGCGGGGTTTAGCAGGATTATCCCCAATAATGCCCCAAAATAAGATTAGCCAACGCAGACATAAGAGAGAACCAGCACTAAAAGGAATGCTCCCCAACAGCATAAAGAATTGTAGGGGGCGATAGGTCATAAAAATACGAACAATTGTAATAATCGATCTCTGAATATAAGCAGGAATACTTTTTACCAAACGAGAAGGACGAAGATAACCATTAGTACGAATAGCCACATAGGCGATCGCCATTCCTTTTTGTCCTGCTTGAATAATAGTTTCTAAAGTATAGGTATATTCGTTAAAAACATTAAGCTGTAAGGCTGCTTCCCGCGAAAAAGCCCGAAAACCACTAGGCGCATCGGGAATATTGGTCTTACTAGCAACTCTAACTACCCAACTACCTAATTTTTGCAAGAACTTTTTTACAGGGGAAAAATCTTTAATTTCTTGAATTGGTCTAGCACCGACTACAATGTCTGCCGATCCTTCAATAATGGGTTGAATTAATTTTGGGATATCATCAGCACAATATTGATTGTCAGCATCGGTATTAACAATGATATCTGCGCCAGCTTTGAGAGCTAATTCGATTCCCGCCATAAAGCCTTTAGCCAAACCTTGATTACGCCTAAAACTAACAATGTGATCTACACCACAAGCTTGAGCAACTTCCACAGTACGATCGCGACTACCATCATCAATAATCAACCACTCAACAACGTCAACTTCGGGTAAATGACGGGGTAACTGAGACAAAGTTAATCCTAGTGTTGCTTCTTCGTTATAACAAGGGATTTGAATAATCAGTTTCTTGATTTTTCCCATAGCCTCTACTTTGCCCAAGGGTAATTTCGCAAGGGGTATATTGTACCACTCAAAATGCTTAACAATATTTCACAAAATCTTGTTCTGAAATTTATAAACCAAGGAACTTGCAATCTTAGGCACAGTCTGGATCAGTATGTTTTTGTTATCTTGCTAAATGTAATCGGTAAAATTACTGGATTTTATTAACATTAATGGAGATGTTCCGAATATATACTCAGGTTGATGTACAGCCATATCAAGAATAAAAGTAAAATATCGTGTTAAACAAGAAAAAGACTTTTCCTCTAACTTTGGCTCTACTATTGAGCCTTGGAGTTTATATCGAACCCACCCGCGCTGTTAATCATCAAGACTTGATAGTTGCTCAAGCTCCAGAAAATGAAACTACATTGTCTCTACCCGATAGTGTTACCGAAGATTCTGTGATGCCAAAGAGCGATCGCCAAAAGCGGAAACAGATGGATCGCAATCTCGAACAAAAATTTGCCGAAAAATATTCGGGTGCAATAGCAGAAGTAACTTCCACTAATTCTGACGCAGAAGCAATAACCAATACCACAGAGGCTGCACCTACTTCCCAAAATGGATCGAGAAATTTGTTATTGCTTTTACTACCTTTAGGTCTGTTAATACCTTTACTGGCATTTCTGATCAAAAAAGGGCTTTCCTCTAAGACTGAAACTTCTGATTATACTAGATCTGAGAAAGAGCTAGTAGGTCTTGGAATTGGAAATTCATCATCTGCTAGCGATCGTGATAGTAATGGTATGGCTACTGGTACAGACAAAAAAGCGATGGCAAATCGTCGCAGAAGACAATCCAATACATCCAAGACTTTTAAATTCGATGACACAGTGAATAGATCGAATCCAGTACGGTACATGAGTGCTGAGCTTGATAATTCTGATGTGCCTAACACCGATGATGCAACGCAAGGAGTAAGCAAAAAATTTAACAAGATCGATCCTAAATTGAGTCTTCCTAAAACCCCTAACGTAGATGGCACAACTAATAGACCAAATCAAGTATCGGATATGAATGCTCGCCCTAGTACTCCCAATTTACCTAAAATTAATGATGGGATAAAAGAAATCCGAAAAAAAGCGGGGAATAACTTCAACGAGCAAAACACTTATATCTTAGACCCCACCCAAGACCAAGCCGAACCAACAACCGAGGAAGTGCCGAACCTTGATGGTCTAACAGAGAAGAAATCCCAAACAAAAGGAAATAACTTCAACGAGCAAAACACTTATATCTTAGACCCCACCCAAGACCAAGCCGAACCAACAACCACGGAAATGCCGAACCTTGATGGTCTAGTAGAGAAGAAATCCCAAACAAAAGGAAATAGCTTCAACGAACAACACACCTATATCTTAGACCCCACCCAAGACCAAGCCGAACCAACAACCACGGAAATGCCCAACCTTGACGATCTAGTAGAGAAGAAATCCCAAACAAAAGGAAATAGCTTCAACGAACAACACACCTATATCTTAGACCCCACTCAAGACCAAGCCGAACCAACAACCGAGAACATGCCAAACCTTGACGATCTACTAGAAAAGATTCCCGAAACAAAACGGAATCACTTCAACGAACAACCCACTTATATCTTAGACCCCACTCAAGACAAAGCCGAATAACTAGAGAGCAAATAAGGTGATTTAACGACAAAATTACGGGTAAATTTCTAAAATTATGATGATGTGGCTGATTAGTATCACATCTTTTTAATTCTTTAATTGCTCTGCTTCTCCTGCTTTTTACTTGAAGAAACAATTCAAGAGATGTCGCATCATCACAATTTTGGTTATAAATAATAAGGGAGGAAAATCTAATTTGCTTCTCTCCTATTTATTAGGGAGGATTAGCTGTGATGAAAAGTTTTCGGAATTTAGTATCGATCCCTTTTTTTCTTGTATTTTCTAGTGGCGTTATATTCGCTAGCCCCACAATAGCACAAGAAATCAATACTGCTTATTTTAGTAAAGCACCCCGTTTATTAGGTGCGTCTGTTACTTTCAATGGTGTTCGGGTTAGAAATGCTAAGTATTACTTTAATATCGAATTACCTGAAGATGCAGGAACGAATTTACAACAAATTGCGATCGCTCAACGTCAAGGACAAGAAAATATCAAGTTTCGATTAGAAGATACAGTAGCTTATATTGGAACTAATCGAGATCGAGAAGACTCAATAGCGATCGCTATTGTCCAACAAAATGAAGACACAGGAGAAATTATGGTTCTCTTGGAAAACCCGATCCCTCCTGGTACAACTTTCACTGTCGGTTTAAAACCGAGAAGAAATCCTTTTTACGATGGTGTATACCTTTTTGGTGTTACAGCATTCCCTCAAGGAAATAACCCCCAAGGCTTATATTTAGGTGCTGGAAGATTACACTTCTATCGCGGAAATGATGGCTTTTTCCCACATTAAGACTGTGGTTTTATCAAAAGAAGCAGGAAGAAATAGTAAGTAGCGAGTAATCAATTACTAACCACTCAAAACCTTAATCAATAATTTCTCGTTCCTAAAATAGATCTTTCATTCCCCGAATTTTTCCGAAAACCCTAGCAGGTTCGGCTATACCAGCTACAGCTTGTAAAGCAGGAGCATCCCAACGTAAGAAAGGATTAGTTTGCTTTTCAATACCTAAAAGAGAAGGTACAGTAGGAATATTGCGATCGCGATCGTGTTTGACTGATTTTAATCTAGTTTGTAATACGGGATTATCTTTATCTACAGTAATTGCAAACTTCAGATTATTCAAAGTATACTCGTGGGCGCACCAAATACGGGTATTATCGGGTAACTGACGCAACTTACCAATCGAATCTACCATCTGGGCTGGTGTACCTTCAAATAAGCGTCCACAACCCCCTGCAAAGATAGTATCACCGCAAAATAATTCTCCTGTTTCTCCTTCTACTGCGGGAGGAAAATAATAAGCAATATGTCCATAGGTATGACCAGGAATGAAATATACTGTTGCTTGTCTTCCTGCAAACTCTACAGTATCCCCTTCGGTTAAATATACTTGCTGTCCAGGGATTCTTCCTTTGTCTTTTTCTCCTCCATAAACGCAAAGATCGGGAAAATCTTGCATTAAACGTCGATTTCCCCCTACATGATCTCTATGATGATGAGTATTGAAAATAGTTACTAACTCCGCGCCTATTTCTCGTAATTTATTTAATACTGGTTTAGCTTCAGCAGGATCGACAACGGCTGCAATTTTTTGTTGCTCATCCCACATCAGAAAAATATAATTATCAGACAGCGCGGGTATTCTTTCAATTTTCATTAGTCTTGAATTATCATTGCTACTATTATTTTAATTTAGCGTATTTTTAGCAACTTAATTTTGACTAGATATTAACTATTAGACAATATACCTTCGGTTTTATTATGAGAAGAAAAAACAGAATTAATGATAAAAGTATGTCGTAATTTTTTTGATTTTATTTATTTTATACTAAAAGAATATCTATAAACATATAGTTATTATAAGTTGATTATATGTTCGCTCTCGTTCAGGATATTTTTCCTACTTATGAATGTAATATTAATTATAAATATCATCAAAATATGGATTTCGGTAACAGTCATCTGTTCCTTAATAATCGGTACTATTTTGGCAATATCGAGCTACACATTTATCGAAAATAAGCAAAAAGTATTTTCCCTATTTATAAAGGTTATTTCTAAAAGTTTTTTAGGGGGCTTACAGGGTTCATTAGTAGGGCTTGTATTAGGCTGGATTATTTATCTCGTAATTCCTCTCGATTATAGTAGTCCAATAGGCTCGTCAGCAGGCAAATCTCTTGGTTTTTTAATTACTTTTATAATATCTTGGACGATTGGTATGTTTGCTGATGGAATTAAAGCAGGAATCAATCTTCTAAAAAAATATTATCGATAACCAAATTTATCTCGATCTTTTATTTTGTGAGTAGGGCGATCTCTATATCTTCCTACAGGTTACTTTATCAATCTTTGTTTAAAAGTCGGGAAGATAATATTTAACCTTTAACACACACTACCTGTTTGAGAGTAGCCACAATTTCTACTAAATCTTGTTGTTGATTCATTACTTCTTCAATAGGTTTGTAAGCAGCAGGAATTTCATCGATAACACCTCTATCTTTACGACATTCAATTCCTTGGGTTTGTTTGACTACATCATCCACAGTAAACAATTTTTTTGCTTTACTACGAGACATTAAGCGACCTGCGCCATGCGAGCAACTACAATAACTATCATGATGCCCTTTTCCTTTAACAATGAACGATTTTGCTCCCATTGAACCAGGAATAATCCCATAATCATCTTTTCTGGCTCTAACTGCACCTTTACGAGTTACGTAAACATCTTCACCAAAATGATGCTCTTGTTCTGCATAATTATGATGACAATTAACAGATAATAAAGGTTTAGTGGGTTTCCCTCCTGCGAGATGCTTTTCCACAATGGTTTTAAAACGCTCCATCATGACATCGCGATTAAATCTAGCGTAGTCTTGCGCCCATTGTAAATCTCGCCAATAAGCTGCAAATTCTGATGTTCCTTTGACAAAATAGGCTAAATCTAAATCGGGAAGCTGATTATCAGCGAGTTTTGCTAATTCTTTTCCTGTGGCAATATGACATTGTGCTAATTGATTACCAATATGACGTGAGCCAGAGTGTAACATTAACCATACTTGACCATCAGTATCAAGACACAATTCGATAAAGTGATTTCCTCCACCAAGAGAACCCATTTGTTTAAGTGCCTTATTTTCTAGTCTTTGTACTCCTGAATGTAATTCTTTAAAGTCTCTCCAACCTTGCCAATTAGTAACAGCTTTCTCAATATTTTTATTATCATTAAAGCCTACGGGAATAGCAGCTTCAATATCGCGTCTAATTTTTTTCAGTTTTCCTTCTAATTGATTTTGTTGAAACGGCATTTTTACCGCAGCCATTCCGCAGTTATGTACAAATACTCCTGCACTTAAGGCAAAGTTATTATATTCAGGAACACTTAAACAATAAACATTTTCTGTTTCTTCTAGAGGTATCACCGCAATAACTTTATGGTTATAACCATGTTCATATTTACGATGATTATGAAGTCCTATAGGGCTTTTGATTTGTTCTCCACAAGTATCACAAGTATACAAACGATTAGCTATTTCTTTACTTTTTTTTCTACCTTGAGGACTTTGATTATACTTGACTAAATATTCTTTTCCTCTTACACCATTATCCGCAACAGCTTTGAGAAAATGCTGAGGATTATCTTTCATATATTTGAGAATATTTTTAGTTCCTCTTTGGGCATAAAATTCATAGCCTTCTTGAGTTTTTGCTTTTGCTGCTAAAGCTTTCTTTCTAGTAGTTTCAAATTCTGGAGATTGCCAATGACTATTTCTTTCTACTAAAGAACGATGATAAGCAGAATGATCTTTATGACCCATAAATTCTAAATTATTAGGATGATTATCCGACTGATTAAAATTTTTGTGATGAATTATTGTTCTTTGTCCGACAAATTTAGGAATTTCTCCTAACAATCCAGAGCGTACTACTACCCAGTGCGCTTTTTGCCATCTGCCAGAATAATTTTGTTGAATTAAAGTGTAACCATCTTTGTCTGTTTTAGAATAAAATGGCATCAAAGAAGCTCCAATTTTAAGATTGCTTGCTTCTTGATAAGTACCGTTTCTCAACATAAATTGATGGTCAGGAGTACACTTAATTTCTTCTCCGTTATCCAAGACTATTTTAACTAAAGAAGCATGGCGTCTGGTCAAACGCGAAATAGCCTGAGTAACTACAATTTTTCCACTACTGGTACAAGAATAAACATTTACTGATGCTCCTTTTTCTGCTAATTCTTGAAGAGAATAATTAACACCATCTGCAACAGGAATCAATGTATCTCCTGTGAAACAACCAATATCGACACCCACAGCAGCAGGAATAACTGCATCTTTAGTCGCAATAACTGAACCAACTAACGCACCTTTTCCTAAGTGAACATCAGGCATTAAAGCAACGTGTTTAAATACAAAGGGTAGAGATGCGACATTTTGTGCCATCTGAGTTTCTCTACTGTCTAGTTCGTGGTTTGCCCAGGATAATACAGGTTTAGGCGTTGATAAATCTAGGTGTTCGTAAGGCATGAGATATAGTGCTAATTACAGGTAATATATTGACAATTGTTATGTTGCAAAAGTAATTTATGTTTAAATGAAAAAAATCTCTTATTTAATATTAATCGCTCTAGATAATTACTGCATTATATTTAATATTTATTCTATTTAATTAGATCAGAGTAAAAAGCAAAATATAAAGGTTGTGAATATTTCATCTCAGTATTTGGCTATGGAAGTTGTCTAGGAGTTATACTTGTTATTCTTACCACTACTATTGTAAAAAATTATAGAGATAAATCTTATGAACAATACCCTAAAATATATAATTTGGGTGATGGATTTACAACTATTGGTTTGATGTTAACAGCATTTATTCTATCTACATCTTTCTTTGGTTTTATCAGAGGATTAATTAGCGTTATCTTTACTAAGAAAAGATCTTAAAAAAAAAGGTGGAAATTAACCACCTATCAACACGTAGGGCTGTTTCATTCTTAATTAAAGTCAGGTAAATTAAAGTAAAAGCTTAATTTGACCGTGCAATGACTTCAATAAACTTAGATAAAAGCTTAATTGACTATTTCAAACAAATCCCTGATGAACGCGATTCTAGCGGTAGAAGACATCCATTATGGCTGATTTTGCTAATTATGATTTTAGGAATCATGAGCGGTTACTGGGGATACCGAGGTTTAGGTCGATTCGTCGAACGGCATCGTCGCCAGTTAATTGACACTTTGAAAATTCCACAAGCGAGAGTGTAATCTTACTCGACCATCAGAAGAGTGATGATGAGCTTAGACTATGAGGCAGTAGCTCAGACCTTTTACACATCGAACTGTAGAAGTATTTTCTCCTCCACCTAGTCTTGATTCTCAATGGGTAGGAGTCCATAGCGTTATTAAAATTTTTCGTTCGGGAACAAGAGGTAATCACGATTACGAATCGGATTCGGCGACTTATTACATTAGTTCTTTACCGCCAACTTCTTCACTTATTCCTCAAGGTATTCGCCGACATTGGGGTATCGAGAATCGTTGGCATTGGGTTAAGGATGTTGTAACCCAAGAAGATACTAGTCCAGTACTCAAGGGGAAAGCATCAACCAATATTTCTTTGATAAAAAGCTGGGTTCTTAGCCTATTAAGAGTTCACGGTTTTGATTCGTTGACCGAGGCGTTAGACTATATGAGCAATAATTTACCATTGTTGCTTTCTTTTTGCCATTAATTTGGTTTGATGCTTGTTTTATTCACGATCGCATTTCTTGGTTCGAGAATGAAACAGCCCTACTATCATGAGGGGGTCTTCTCGCTCACACTTGATAAGCGAAAACCCCTATTTTCTCATTGGCTGTAACTCCTATTCTTTCCTAGAATGAGTAGCAAAATAGCCTTAACCCGAACTGACGTTAACAACAAATAATTACTTGTGCTACAAGGAAGAGAATTGATTTAATTCATCAAGAAATTCTCTTCCTTTTGGAGTCATATTTAAGTATAGCGAGCCATACAGTAAAAATTAATCTCGATCTGTATTAGCAACTAATTTACTGGATATTTTTCAACATTTTGCTTATTTCAGGATTGTAAACCAGCATATAATTCCAGTAATTTTCAAACACTGATTCAACGTAGCCTTTTGTTTCCCGATAAGGAATTTTTTCCACAAATTCATCAGCATCTTTTAAGCCATATCGATTTACCCACTGGGCTACTTTATGAGGTCCTGCGTTGTAACTAGCTACCGCTAACATAGAGTTATTGCTATATTTTTTGTGGGTATAATCGAGATAAAAAGTGCCTATTTTAATACTATCTTCGGGGTTAATTAAAGAGTAACTTTGTAAGCCTAGTTGTTGGGCGACACTTTTACCTGTGGCTGGCATAACCTGCATTAAACCTAAAGCACCCGCAGAGGATTCTATCTCAGGTTCAAAGCGTGATTCTTGACGAATTAGAGAAGTTACTAATAACGGATTGAGATTGCGATCTTGTGACCATTTGAGAATGCTATCAGAATAAGGAAAAGGATATAAAGACTGCCAGTATTGAGGGGTTTGTTTTAAAGCTTGCCATTGCTGTCGATCTTCAGGATGATTTCTGTCGCTCAAAAACCAAATCTGATTGATTCCTCTAAGATTTTTTCCGCGATGTAGCCTCATTAAACCTTGGGTAAACTCTTCTGAAACATCTAATTCCTCTTTACCACTAATTTCCATTTGAAACTGTCCCCAAGCTTCTTCCGTTAAATCTGCTTGATACAATTCTTGGAAAATATCAGAACCTCCAGGAGGGACAAACTGAGTTGAGGGGACAACTTGAGGCTGTAAATTACGAACTGTGCTAAAGTCACCGACATCCCAACCTAACGCTACCGCAGATCGCCAAGCATAATAAGAACGAGGAAAAGCAGTTAAGGTAGTTTGAAAAGCTGTTGTTGCATCTTCACTACGCCCTAACTTTTGTGCCCATTTACCAATCCAAAAGGAAGCTTTGGGGGCAAAACTATGATCTGGGTTGTGGACTGCAATTGGTTGCGCCCATTGCCAAGCGGTTACTAAATCACCTTGTTTGGCTTTTTTACTAGCAATCTTCCAGCGATATTCGGCTGCTGCATCGGAAGTTTTGTGTTGCGTTAAAACTAATTCTCTAGCTTGCTTTGCCGAAACGGGGCTGTTTAAAGCATCGAGTATTGTGGCTTTTTCCAGTAGTGCTTCGGCTGCTGATTCAGGGTAATTTGCGATCGCTATATCTAAATATTTAATCGCTTCGGTTTTCTTAACGATACTAGCTAAACGACGTAAACCTAAACCTGTTTCTGATGCGTTGGGATAGTTATTAATTAGCTGAAGATAATAATTTTTGGCAGTTTGCTTGCTGTTACCTAAATGATATCCCCTAGCTGCACGATAAAGATTACGAGGTGTACGGGGTGCTTTAGCATAAGCTTTTCCTGCTTTACCATAGTCCCACTTTAACCAATAGATATTACCAATTGCTGCCCAATCCTCTGGAGTTAGCTGACTGCTATATTCTGCCACAAGGCGATCGCTTATTTGCGGATTTCTGCGATCATCGGGGTCGTATTTAACCAAAATAGTCATTAATTTCGGCTGATTGGGATTCTTTGCTAATAATTCTCTAATTATCTGATGAGTGCGGGGATGCTGGGGAAATTGCTTAATTGCTTGTTCCCAATAAACAGGGTTTTCTTGTCCCCATAAGTATAGTGCTTCTGCCACAGCAGGGGAATCGGGATACTCTTGAATTAGTCTTTGCCATACTGCTTGAGCTTTGGCTTTTTCTAGGGTGACATTGTGCGCCTTACCCTGTTTTAACAAAATATAAGGAGCAAGCAGAGGATAATTTTTTTCTAAATTTTTTAGCTGTTGTAAAGCTTGTGTTCCCTGATTTTGCTCAATTAAATCAGATGCAGAAGCCAGAATTTTTCGTCCATTTTCTAAAGAGCCATTAGAAGCAACAGCAACCGATGAAGAAGAAAGATCGCTTCGATCTCTAAAGTGTAATGCCGAACCAATAGAACCAATGATTACAGAAGAGGCTAACCCAATGCCAACGGCTAAGGAAGTTTTACTACTAAAAAATTTCTGCATAGCTAATTGTTTGTCTTATGGGAGCTTGATACTACTGGTATTATTCCCTAATTTAACTTTTTTTTAACAGTTTGTACTTAAATTAAGAAACAAAGACAAAAGGTGAAGTATTAGTTAATAGCTAGACGCTTGAGCTTTTCTACTCCCTCAACTTTCCCAACTCTCCCAATCATTAAAACTAAGTTTCTTCAGGTCAGAGAATTGTGTCACAATCAACAGTACAACAATCAACCAAAAATCCTTAGTTAATCGCCTAATGTTCACTGGATCGGAATCTACTGCTATATTTCTTATTGTTTTAGCTGCCTTTGCCATCCTCACTTGGAGTTATAACCGTTCAAAAGCCTACGGTAAGTTAGGAATTTTGGCTTGGTTGCAGTCTGTAGTGCTAATGGCTCCCTGGCTAGTCTTTTTTGCTTTGTTTGCCCTAGGGATATATCTTAATTTAGTAGGAATTTTGGCGTTACTCTTAATTTCTGTCGGCGTGTATATCTGGATAGGCAGACAATTAAGAGAAGCAGGACAAGATATTATCATCCAGCAAAAAGCAGCCGAACGCCTAAAAGCCGAAGCTCAAGGAGAAAATCAGCCCAATATCAAAGCAGATATTGGTAATGAACAAACAGCATCCGTAGAAGTAACACCGATTCCTGACGAAGACTTAGCCAAAATTAAAAGTATCTTTGGTATTGATAGCTTTTTTGCCGTAGAAACCATTTCTTATCAAGAAGGGGCAATTTTCAAAGGAAATCTTCGTGGTGAACCAGAAACCGCTCACGCCAAGATGTCTGAAAAACTAAAAGTGGAATTAGGAGAAAAGTATCGTTTGTTTTTAGTAGAAAGCCCTGAAGAAAAGCCCGTAGTGGTGATCCTTCCTAGTAAAAATGATCCTCAACCGGCTACTCTGGCCCAAAAAAACTTAGCTTTGGTATTGGCTGTTTCTACTATTGTCACTAGCTTAGAAGCATCAGGCTTGTTGTTAGGCTTCGATCTTTTTAGTAACTGGGGACGTTACCAAGAAGCAATACCCCTTAGTTTGGGATTATGGGCGGTTTTAATTGCTCATGAAGTCGGTCACTGGGTAGTTGCACAACGCAATAATGTTCGTATAAGTGTGCCTTTTTTCCTCCCTACTTGGCAAATAGGCTCTTTTGGGGCAATTACTCGCTTTGAGTCTTTATTACCTAATCGTACTGCTCTATGTGATATTTCTCTAGCAGGACCTGCGTTGGGAGGATTAATCTCTCTGGCATTACTGATTGTGGGAATGGTAATATCTCATCCTGGTAGCATTTTTCAGTTACCTACAGAATTTTTTCAAGCATCCATCTTAGTTGGTAGCTTAGCCAGAGTAATTTTTGGTTCTACTTTACAAGAAACCATTGTTGATGTTCATCCCTTGGTAATTGTGGGCTGGTTAGGCTTGGTGATTACTGCTTTGAATATGCTTCCTGCGGGTAAATTAGATGGAGGAAGAGTAGTTCATGCCATTTATGGTAGAAAAATCGCTCGACGCACTACGGTTGCTACTCTGATAGTTCTGGGAATTATTACTTTAGCTAATCCTGGTAATCCGATTCCCTTGTATTGGGCAATCTTAATTTTATTTTTGCAAAGAGATTTAGAACGCCCTGTTCTCAATGAACTTACTGAACCTGATGATACCAGGGCTGCTTGGGGTTTACTGGCATTATTTTTAATGTTGGCTACTTTGATTCCTTTAAGTCCTAGTTTGGCGGGTAGTTTAGGTATTGGTGGCTGATAGTGGGAATTTGATAGATGCAGAGTTAATTAGTAATCAAGAATTAGAAACTAGGTATATCCCTTGAAATTATTTTTGGCAAGAGGAGTTTGTTTTATTCGTTATTACTTGAATTTGGAGAGTGACATAAAAGGGATATATAGCCGTACAAAGTTAGATTAGGACAAAGTTTAGCTATCTGCTCGTAAGGATAAAGGATGCCTATCACGGATACCGCTTCCGCCTTAGGACTCGCTCTGCATCGCGCGACCGAAGGAAGTCCTTTAGGGCATCGCGCGTCGCGCATAAAGGATGGCGGTCAGACCCCGCGTCGCCGTCAGGCCCTAAAGGACTAGCGAAGCCGTCGCGCAAGGGAACGCTGACCAAGACAGGAATGAATTTACACTCTCAAGCAGAATGTCCTAAGCTAAATCCGTAACGCTATATCCCTCTTCTGTCACTTTCCGAAATTTGAACTACAATAGAAGAAATATTTAGAAGCTGTGAGGTAGAGAGGGCAATGGATGTAGAATTACAGATTCTCAAACATTTGAAGCGAGCGCCAAT
>NZ_LR213819.1 GCF_900659865.1 Hyella patelloides LEGE 07179 | reverse complement strand
ATTCAATCTACTGGAATATCGGGAATAAAATCGACTGTTGCACCCATTCCTTTTTGAGAAACTAAATAGCTATCGAAAGCGGAAATTACTCCATCACCATTGATATCAGCAACAATTTGAGGATTTGTCCGAGCGAAATTTGTGAGACCATTACTAATCCCTGTAGCTAATTGAGAGATTTGATAAGCGTCTACGGCAGTGTAATTAAGATCGCCGTTGCTGTCTCCCAGATAAGCAACTTGCTGATATGCAGAGTCTCCAATTGCTGCAATCTCTCCATTATTGAGTTCAACTGCTTCTAGGTATAAGATTCCCGATCTGTTAATGCTTGCTGTATTGGGAATGCTGGCTTGTAATTGAACTAAATCAATTTCTCCTGATGTTAAAGGTGTTGTTCCTGATAAAGAAATAATAGCTGTGCCTTGGTTACTGAGGTCTTTAGTGGTTAAAGTCCAATCTTCGCCAAGTTCTGGGTTCACTGTAACATCTTCTACCGTTATAATATTTGCATCGTAGACAAAGGTAAAGTCTACTTGGGTGACTTCTGCACCATTATCTAAAGAAATGGCGATACCTTCAGAATCGAGAGAGGAATTAATCCTTTGTCCAATTCCTCTGCTAAAATCATCAAGACTTAAAACTCTTTGTTCGGTTTCTTCTACTGTAAATTGAGTAACAAAATTATCTCCTGCAATCCCATCCACATCGCCATCTAGTAATTCCCCCGTACTAGAGGTAAAACCATCACCCCGACTAAAGAGAGTGAGGGTGTAATCATCTGGTGCTAGCACACCATCATTTTTAATAAAGGTTAAACTACGATCGCTTTCTCTGGCAAGTAAAGAACCCGTTATCACTTTTCCTGTACTGTCGCTGACTAATCGAACATCAGGGATATCTGCATCGGGGTTAGTACCTTGATACAAGTTGATATTATTTGAATTAAAGTCTTGATTAAATTGAATTGTAAACCCACTAGCAGTAGGTATTACTTGAGATTGGAAAGGAAAATAAATCTCAATATCTTCTGTGGTTAGGGGTTCGTCGTTGACTACTATGACGGTGCTGGTATCTCTCAGGGTGATTTCGGTAAATAAATCTGTGGAGTCGGAAACTGTTCCCGTATCGGTAATAGCAGCAATAATTTCACTGGGTTCGTTGAGATCGTAGGTATCCGTTTCAAAGTTATACCTAGCGGAAACAGCGATTTTATCTTCTCCATTGATAAAGTCATTAATACGATCGCTACCAAAATTAAAACCCAATTCAAAGCGATCGCTTCCAGTTTCTCCTATTAGAGTATCATTATTTCTGCCACCTTCTATAGTATCGTTTCCTACTTGACCAAATAGGGTATCCGAACCATCTCCACCCCGTAAAACATCATCTCCCACATCACCTCGTAACTCATCTTCGTCACTATTCCCTAAAAGAGAGTCATTTCCTTCTCCACCTAATAAAGTATCGTTATCGTTATCTCCTCTAATGGTGTCGTTGCCAATATCTCCTAGAAGAATATCTGCTTCTGCTCCGCCAAATAATAAATCGTCTCCTGCTTCTCCTAATAAGCTATCATTCCCTACTCCGCCCAATAATTCATCTTCTCCTGCATTACCAAATAAAGTATCATTGCCTTCATCTCCTAACAGGGTGTCATTGCCTGAATTACCTTGAATTTCATCATTTCCTGCCAAACCATTAAGTCTTTCATCAATAGCTGCACCAAAAATAAAATCTCCTTCAGCAGTACCAATTTCAGGATGCGAACCTTGTTTGGTAAAACCTGCAATTTGATAGCCGATATCTGCCAAAATGGCTAAATCGAGGTCTGTAGGCGATCGTCTATCTGAGATAATGTCAGAGTCTAAAATTAGACTCTCTCCTGTAAAATCTGCTGCAATATAGTCTAAATTAGCCTCTAAAGGAATAGGATTGCCATTATTAACTTCTCTAGCATTAACCCCATTAAAAGCACCATCAGCAGCTAAAGAATCAAAAATAGGAGCAGTTCCCACCCCTAAAACTCGACCAATTTCTCGGAGTGCGACACTCACAAAATCGACTCGGTCAGGATTAGGATTATCGAGGCTAAAATCCCATTCTCGATCTGGATTCGTCGCCAAAGAAATCGTTCCTACCCAGGGTTCAAAGTCCGTAACTACACCTTCACCGCGAAAATCACCACTGATGCGTCGTTGAAAAATATCTCCCTGTATATCATCTCCATGATACTGAGCTTGAGCCAAAGAATTATTACTTTCTGTCCCGACTCCATTAAAAGGTTCTGGGGATACACCAACGAAAATCACTAAATCTTCTATTGCTTCTTCTAAAACAATAGTTTCTGTTGCTCCTGTTTGAGGATTTTGAATAGTAATTTCTGTATTTGCAGGAACTTCAGTAAAATCGTCTTGTATTAGATTCGACCAAATATTTCCTGCTAGGTTTAACGCTATTCGACGTTCTTCCGTGAAAAAACCTTCTGTATCAAAACGATAATCAAATTTAATTTCCATACATATAGACAATAAATTTATTTTAAAAATTGGTATTTATTAGGAATAATATTCTGCTTGAGGACAATTGAAGGGAGGAAATGCTGCTGGCTAAGCAGCATATTCCACTCCCGTGTTGGGTATTTTTTAGCCAATACTATCCATAACAGTCTGTAACTTTACAGATATTTAACATTTATGATGGGTTGCTTATTTGTTATTTCACACTTATTAGTTCAATGAAAAGAATAGCTATTATTAAATTTATATTGTATAAAAAAGCGTTAAATTGTTCAAAATATTCTGTTTTTTTGGTTATACTAATTCTCATGTATTAATTAATGGTCGAAATCAAAAGATTTTAACCAATCTAGTAACAACCTGAAAGTCAAAGAATTCCTAATTCCCAATCTCCAATACCCCAATTGCAAACACAACCGAACACTCTTATTACCAACAATAAATAGTATTAGCCTATGTTGATACAGGTTTTTGATACGCCGATTTTAAGTGGTTAAAAACATTATCTCATTCTCAATACTATTAACTATTAACAACTTCTAATGACTGAAAATCTCCTGACAGGAAGCTATTGCGACATACATGACGCTGAATCTTGCCACTAGAAGTTTTAGGAATACTACCAGGTTTTAGTAATAGAATACGGTGAGTTTGTAAATCATGATTTTGAGCAATTTGGCGACGAATCAACTGCTTCAAATCAGGTTTTTCTAGGTTATTTGTAGACGCTTTATTTGATTGAGATTTATTTCTGCGATCCCAATAACGACGTTCAATTTCTGAGAGAATAACTAATTTTTCTTCTCCTGTCCCATCAACTACAAAACTAGCTGTACCACCAGGTCTAATAAAATCGCTGCTAGCTTCTACAGTTCTTTCGATATCTTGAGGATAATGGTTGCGACCTTTGATAATAATTAAATCTTTTAAGCGTCCTGTGACAAATAATTCTCCTTGCTGGATAAATCCTAAATCTCCAGTACGTAAAAAATGGGCTGATTCTCGGTTTTTAATTTGAGCTTTAAAGGTCTTTTCTGTGGCTTGAGGTTGATTCCAATAGCCATGAGCAATACTAGAGCCAGAAACCCAAATTTCGCCGATTTCTCCTGGTTTACAGGGTTGCATAGTATCGGAGTTGATAATGGTGACTGTTTGATCTGGTAAACTATGACCACAACTTACTAAGATACGAGTATTCGGCGTTTCTGTTTCAGAAATCGCTATTTTATTTTGTTCTAACTGTTTACTATCAACGATTTTGGTCAGTGGCTTGCTTTGTTTGACTCCCCCAGAAATGATCAAAGTAGCCTCCGCCATGCCATAACAGGGATAAAAGGCTGATTCTCGAAAACCATAGGGTGCAAAAGTCTTAGTAAATTTTTCTATTGTTTCGTAATTAATCGGCTCTGCACCATTGAACGCAACATCCCAACTACTTAAATCTAAATCTGTAAACGATTCTGGCTTAAATTTCTGCACACATAAATCATAAGCAAAATTAGGGCCTCCACTGGTGGTAGCTTTATAGTGAGAAATTGCTTTTAACCAGCGTAAAGGATTTTGTAAAAACATTAAAGGAGACATTAAAGTTACGGGAAAATCACCGTAAAGTGGTTGCAGAATTCCCCCAATTAGTCCCATATCGTGATAAGGAGGTAGCCAAATAACTCCTTGACTTTGAGAATGATGTTGAAAGCAAGAGTGAATCGCTTCTAAATTGTGTAATAGATTGTGGTGAGATATTTTAACTCCTTTTGGTTCAGCAGTTGAACCCGAAGTATATTGTAGAAAGGCTAAATCATCTTGATAGATCGCTGTTTCTTGCCATTTTTGAGCATATTTAAGCTCTAAGTTATCTGTAGCTAACCAACGCAGGGTTTTTAACTCAGGAATACGATCTGCTTTTTTTTGGAGATTAGTGATAATAGAATTAGTAGTGAGAGCTAAAGCTGGTTCGGCAGATTTAATAATACTCTGAATACGGTCAATAGAGCGATTAGGACGGGGTGGATAGGCAGGAATAGCGATCGCTCCTCCATATAAACAACCAAAAAAAGCTTCGATAAAACCCAAACCAGGAGGATAAAGCAACAAAACTCTGGCTTGAGGCTGACAAAGAGATTGAATATAAGTAGCAATGGCTTGAGCTTTCTGTTCTAATTGAAGATAAGTGAGATTAATCTTTTCACTTTCTCCATCAACTAAAAAGGTATAGGCAACTTTATCTGGTTGTAAAGCAGCCCTTTGTCTGAGAACATCAACTAAAGTATTCGCTGGAATTTTTTTTTCTAAACCACTCATTCACTTTTGCTTTTTAGAGTCAAAGATTACTCTGTCACGACTTATTCTTGTTACCAAAAAATAATTAAGGTAAGAGTTATCGATCGCAAAACAGAGACTACCGTGACCTTTGGTCAAGTTATACCATATCCTATTAATTGAATACTGTAAGGTATTTGGCTACTATTTATTTGTCGCTTTCGGGAAATGATGAGGGATGAGGGATGAGGGATGAAGTATGGCAATCAACCATGATAAATAATTAGCAATTAGCAATTAGCAAACGAACTAATCAACTATGACATGAAACCAATCAATTGAAAACGCTCGACAACTAGCAACTAACCATTAACCATCTCGATCCCGCTTGACGGGATTAACAACACTTGAGTGTTTATTTCTGCTCATTCTAGATTCTGAAATAAAGGAGTGCTTAAATAACGTTCGCCAAAACTAGGTTGAATTACCACGATCAACTTATCTTTATTTTCTGCTCTTTGACCTACTTTAATGGCAGCAGCCACCGCAGCACCAGAAGAGATACCTGATAATAAACCTTCTTCTCTGGCTAAACGACGACCGTATTCAAAAGCCTCATCATTGGTAATAGTGATAATTTCATCGATTAAATTGACTTTAAGTACTTCAGGGATAAATCCTGCACCAATACCCTGTATTTTATGTCCTCCTGGGTTTTTTCCAGATATTACCGCGCTATCTGTGGGTTCAACTGCGATCGCCTGAAACCCCGATCTGCGTTGTTTTAGTACTTCGGCAACTCCTGTGATTGTTCCCCCTGTACCCACTCCAGCAACAACAATATCCACATTACCATCAGTATCCCGCCAAATTTCTTCGGCAGTAGTCATACGGTGAATTTCTGGATTAGCAGGGTTTTGAAACTGTTGAGGCATATAAGCATCAGGAATATTTGAAGTTAGCTCCTCTGCTTTTTCAATCGCTCCTTTCATTCCCGCCATTGCAGGGGTTAACTCTAGTTTGGCACCATATGCTTTTAACATGGCTCTTCTTTCTAAGCTCATGCTTTCTGGCATAGTGAGAATTAGTTTATAGCCTTTAGCTGCTGCTGCCATTGCCAAGGCAATCCCTGTATTACCAGAAGTAGGTTCAACAATAATTGTTTTATCAGGGGAAATTTTACCTGCTTTTTCGGCTGCATTAATCATATGGACTCCAATGCGATCTTTTACCGAAGAAGAGGGGTTCATACTCTCCAGTTTAACGACAATTTCGGCGATGCATCCTTCTGTTTGGGGAAGAGAATTTAAGCGCACTAAGGGAGTACGACCAATTAATTCGGTAATGTTGTTAGCAATACGCATGGATCTGATTAGTTTAATTACTTAATACGTGATGATTATTCTAATTTTATTGAAAAATGAATTTCCGTAACTTGAAAAATTGCTAAGAAATAAGCTTTCTAGGCATTTTACTGATTGCTGTTTTAATCTCAAACTGTATCGCAAGATATTTTTGTACTACTTTGTCAGGATTTTGCTTCTGCAAATCCACCAATGGAATTAAAAGGCATTTATTCAATTCTTACTCAAAAGATTAGCTTCTGGTTAGCTCTCAAATATTTTATATAGAAGGGATATGGAAAGGTTGCAAAACTTTGTGGTGCGTGAGTTTTATTCTCTTTGTTCTTATGAATGCCGTTGTTAAACGATTATTTAAGTTGGTTATCCATAGTCAACACGGGAGTGGAATAGCGCGACAGTCTTGCAGAAGGGTTTCCCGACCCAGAGAACTGTCGCCAGAATGCTCATCACGCCGAGAGCATTTCCTCCCGTCAAATTTTTGATTTTTACAAACAGTCTCTTTATGGCTCTTTTTCATTAACGATATAGAATTGCTATATTTTGCCAACTCTTCTACTTCTTAGGTTAAACTTTAAATAAACTGAAAACTCTTGATTGAGATTTCATTTAATTCATAAGATATCGAAAATTTTATTTAAACAGTGGATAAATATAAAGTTCTTAACATTTATGTTTATTAATTAACGTTGGCTTCAAAAACAAATTCAGTAAATTCTAGCATTGTCTATCTTGTTTCTTCTTGTTAGTATTAGAAAACTAATATGATTTAATTTTCAGTTCAGTATAATACTATATTGATTCTTCAGCTAACAAAAAATAGCCTACTTTTTCAGACCCAAATAGTGAGTTATTCCGAATAAGTTTAAAATCAAGTATTATACTGAGTTTTTTTTTATTACAAACAAGAGAAATATTCAAAGAATAAAAAAGCTCTAAAATCTTAGCTATAATAAAAGTTTCAGAGTGCAGGCAAATTAGTAGAAGCAAAATCCTTAGCTTACTTGGTTGAACTATACAGAGTTAATCTCGATCCGCTTATTTTTTATTTAACAATCTATTTTGAGACTGTACAAAATATCTTTATCTTCTGTATAAGCTTTTAATTATCACGCTTAATCTGTGACGGTTTTGAGGAGTGTTCAGAATTCCTTGAGAGGGACTGAAGAGAAAGGCTAACATAAAGCAACTAAAGATCGTCATTACAATAGCTGCACCAGAGGGTAAATCGCAATAGTAGCTAATATACATCCCGCTAATACTAGAAAATATGCCAATAATTGCGCCAACAATCATCATTTGATAAAGCTCTTTAATTAATAGATATGCTGTAATTGCAGGGCCAACTAATAAAGACATTACCAGTAATACCCCCACAGTTTGCATACTAGCGACAATGGTTAAGGTGATGGCACAAATTAAACCAAAATAAAGCAATTTTACAGGAAGCCCACAAGCTTTTGCTCCAATAGGATCGAAAGTATAAAATTCTAATTCTTTATAAAATAATTTAGTTACAACAACAATAAATATAGTTATAATTGCTGTTTGCCAAACATCTTTAGCAGTAACCCCTAAAATATCACCAAATAAAATACTACTAAGATCGATTTGATTGGTTTTTAAAAGATTAATTAAAATAATTCCTAAAGCTAAAAAACTACTAAGAGTAAGTGCCATAGCCGAATCCACTTTTATCTGCGATCGCGTTTCGATTCCCATTACTAATAAAGCACTTAAAATTCCTGCAATAAATGCTCCAATAGCTAAATTAATTTCTAAGAAAAAAGCAATTGAAATTCCTGGCAACACAGCATGGGCAATTACTCCTCCCATCATTCCCATCTGCTGCAAAATTAAATAACTACCCACAATTGCACTGAGAATTCCTAAGAAAAACCCAATTGCGATTGCTTGTCTCATGAAGACGAAGCTAAGAGGTTCAGTGAGCCAAACGATCAAGGATGAGGGATGAGGGATGAGGGATGAAGTATAGCGATCGATCACAATAAATAATTAGCAATTAACAACTAACCACCGTACAGACGCGATATATGAGGGGCTGTACCCACTAACAATTAGAAACTAACAACTAACAAGTTTACCGTAAGTCTGTTGAATATTTTGATTTGTTAATACCCGTTTACGCTCTCCTACTGCGATTAATCTTTGATTTAGTAATAGTAATTGGTCGTAATTAGCTATAGTTTTTCCTAGATCGTGGCTAATCACTAATAAGGTTTTTTGCTGTTGTTTTAGCTCTTGAAAAACTTCAAAAATAATCTCTTCAGTACGATAATCTATATTGTTAAATGGTTCATCAAAAAAGAACAAATCTGCTTCTTGAGCGATCGCTCTTGCTAGGAAAACTCGTTGTTGTTGTCCTCCCGATAAATCCCTAATTTGATGTTGACGAAATTGAGTCATACCCACTCTTGACAAGGCACGCTCAACTATTTCGCGAGAATTACGAGAAGGCTGTTTAAACCAACCTGTTGCGGGAATTCGACCCATCATTACTACTTTTTCCACAGTTACGGGGTAATCCCAATCGATTTTGTTGCGCTGAGGAACATAAGCTACTTTTTTTAGTTGACGCTTGAGGGGTTGAGAGTCATAGCTGACTGCGCCTTTTGCTATTGGTACAAGTCCTAAAATACCTTTGATTAAAGTACTTTTTCCCGCACCATTAGGCCCAAATAATCCTGCAATGTGTCCAGGCTGTAAACGAAAAGAAATACCGTCAATTGCCCATCTGTTGCGATAATTAACAGCTAAATCACAGACTTCTAGCATCAATAACTAAAAAATAGAATGAGTATGATTATCATTGTATAATGAAAACCGTTATCATTGCCACCAGTATTTATCTTTAAATTTATCGGTGTTGCTGAATGAGTAATGATTTAGGCGAGGGTAACTTCTTGTTCTAGGGTAAGTTGCATTTAATATTTGTAGTGATCCAGATCGTTTGATATTTTCCTGGAGATACTTACAATTAAGTCATTTCCCATAATTGTAATTACGTTCGTGAATAAAAAAGAAGCGATTCAGTTACTCAATAATGAAGGCTGGACAAAAGCAGATGCACAAAGAGCATTAGAGTTAATTAATCTTCAAGCTGATTCGGATGTTGATGAAATTATAATTCGTCGTGCTATCTCAAAATTTGCTGGTTCTGAATTAGTTAAGCGTCAGCGTCTTCAAGCTGCTCAAAAAGCCATGGTAACTAAGAGAAATAAAGAAATTAAAAATTATATTTTTCAACTTGAAAAATTACAAAATAAAAAAGCAACAAACACGAATGATAATAGTTTTCAGGCTGAACTAGAAAAACAAATTAAAAAGCTAACAAACGATAATGAAGAATTAATTAAAGCTAATAAAATACTACAAAAAGATAATAAAGATTTAAAAAATATCGTTGATGCTATCAAACTTAGATTGACGATTGAAACTAAGCATTTACTTCAGTTTAATAATATCAATGAAATCAAAAAAGATTTAGTTAAGTTATTAAAATCAACTTTAGGATAAATACTTCTCTCATGGTCAAGAAGAAACTAAAAGCAAAAACTTTTCAGGGAATGAATTATCGAAAAGTTCAGCGTAAAAATTCTCGTAACCGTAATTTATTAATTAGAGAAAATCAAAAATGGCTCAAAAATAATGGATATCGTAATATTGGCTGGAATAATGTAATTAGTCTATATCAAGCAATTGCTGAGTTACAGCGCAAAGAACAAATTAGCGAGTTCAATCTTGAAGAATTATTTTTAGAAGCAGATCGTATAGGAAATAAATATTTTAGCCAACAAGAAATTCACAACAAACAACAAAAAATAGCTCAAGAACTTAATGAAATTACGGAAATCATTGATTATCAGTTCCCTGACAATAAAATAGAAATTGTTGATTACAGCTAAAATAATCGCAAAATATCTCAAAAAAGAAACAGAATAAAAGCAAGATGAATTTAGAAAATATAGAGAAAAAAAACTTACCAGAATTATTTAAACTAGCTAATAAAATCGGCAAAAAACGATATCATAGATTAACTGCTCAAGATTTTGAAGATTATCTGCAATTTAATTCCTGGCGGTATATTAATGGTGATTATGAATGCGGAACGACTTTAGAAAGTAAAAAATGGGTCAAAGATAATTCTGACTGGTATTGTCCTATTTGTAGTGAAAAATATCAAGAACGCGGAGGAAAAACCATAGATCATAAATTACCGCGATCGCAATATCCTTGGTTATCAATGGAGTTTCAAAACCTCTGGGTTATTTGCCAAGAATGTAATAAAGAGAAAGGAGAAAAACATTGGTATGAATACGAGCAATATATATTTTTACACTATCCTAATGATTACCCCATAATCAAAGCTGCACGTCCCAGACAATTGCTTGATTCTCTTAAAGGTAATTCCGATGTTTAATTTAAGTGTTATGTATATAATGTTCGAGAAGTCAACAAAGCAATTAAAATTACATAGTAAAGTTGCAATTTTGTAATTAGAATTGTTAAAGAAATAATTATGGTTTTTCTTTACTCTCAGACTAAACATTCCTTAATTCCTCAAGCTGACTCTGAAGAAAATTTAGTTTTAGCTCAGGAAACAAAAGAATTTCGTAATCAATTTTTCCCTCTGCTTCATAACAAGATTACAGAAATGTCTGCTGCCTATTCTGAGTCTGATGATTCAGAGATAGTGTACCGTGATATTCGTCGTCAATTAGATAAAATTCCAGAAGTACAAGCAGCCCATCAACGCCGTAGAATCTTACAAGATCGTCTTTGGAAAAGGGTGGCAATTGACCTTAAAAGCGATCGCGCTCGGTTAATTAAAGAATGGGAATCTTCTCAAAATATTAATCAAGGAAATGTCGAATTGAATTCAGATTTTGACTATCCTCGTCATCAATTAAAAGCTGACATTCATCGAATGCCTGGGGGTTATCTGCAAGATGATAATAACTCGGATTTTTGGACAGGAGCAACCTACGATCATGGTGTTTTTCTTTATGGAATGGGTTGGTTTGGAGGTTTAAATGATGAATTAGGACATACCTTAATTAATAATGTTTTATTAAAATATTATCCAGAATTGACTCCACAAAAGATTCTAGATATGGGCTGTTCCGTAGGACATAGCACTCTTCCTTATGTTTCAAAATACCCTAATGCAGAAGTGTGGGGAATTGATTTAGGGGCATCATTATTAAGGTATGCTAGTGCTAGAGCTAAAGCACTAAATAAAAAAGTTTATTTTGCTCAACAAAATGCAGAAAAAACTAAATTTGCTGATAACTCTTTTGATTTAGTTGTTAGTCATATCTTGTTACATGAAATTCCCTGTGGTGCTAGAAAAAAAGTATTTGCGGAAAGCTTTCGCTTGCTAAAAAAAGGTGGGATAATGATTCATTTAGAAAGTCAATTATTTTTATCTCCACCCAACATGGTTGCTCGTTATTTTCGAGATACTGAAGTTTGGGTTAATTCTGAACCCTATTTAGGCTCTTCTAAATTGGAGGATTTTGAGAAATACAGCTTATCTGCTGGATTTGATTTGGCAGATTTTCAAATCTATCGTGTTCCTGCTTACTATGCACAACAAAGAGGAGAAAAGAAAGCAGGATGGATGGCTCTTTGTGCAACAAAACGTTAATCTTAATCTAGAATAGAAGTGTTTAGTAGCGATCCCAAATTCATTTAGTAAAACCCCCAATAAATATTCAGTGTAGAGACGTATCATGATACGTCTCACTGTTTAAAGGTTTCATCTATAAACTGGTTATGTGATTCGGATTTGAGATGATTTATGGCGTTACGGTAAATTCTGGATAAAATAGCTAAGGACATGATGGCATTTACACTTAGCACCCCCAAAAACCGTAATGACTTGGACACGCCGACACATTCTATCCTTAGAAGATTTTACGATTGAAGAATACAACGCTGTCTTACAAACTGCTGCTAGTTTCCGTGAAGTGCTTTCTCGAAGGACAAAGAAAGTTCCTGCATTACAAGGACAGGTAATAGCTAATATGTTTTTTGAACCCTCTACTCGTACTCGTAGTAGTTTTGAACTAGCTGCAAAAAGACTGTCTGCGGATATTCTTAATTTTGCTCCTGGGACATCATCTTTAACAAAAGGGGAAACCATTCTCGATACGGCTAAAACCTATTTGGCGATGGGAGCAAATATTATGACCATTCGCCATCAGCAAGCAGGAGTACCCCAGATAATAGCTCAAGAAATGGATCGACTTGATTCAGGGGTTAGTATTCTTAATGCAGGGGATGGTTTGCATCAACATCCGTCTCAAGCCTTACTAGATTTATTTACCCTTACTTCTGTTTTGGATCGCGATAATCCTCGTTTGGAACTCTTATCAGGGAAAAAAATAGCTATTGTGGGGGATATTCTGCATTCTCGTGTAGCTCGCTCGAATATTTATAGTCTGACAGCAGCAGGGGCGGATGTTCATTTATGTGCGCCTCCTACCTTATTACCCAAACTGTTTTTAGATATTGTCGATGGTGAAGCTTCAAATAAATTATTTTTGCATTGGGAATTAACCCCCGCGTTAGAAGATGCTGATTTTGTAATGACTCTGCGGTTACAAAAAGAACGAATGAGTGGTAACTTTATCCCCAGTTTAAGAGAATATCATCAAAGATACGGTATTACAAGAAATCGCCTTAAACTATGCCATCCTGATGTTAAAGTATTACATCCTGGCCCTGTTAATCGAGGGGTAGAAATTACTTCCGATCTCATGGACGATCCTGAATTAAGTTTAATTCCCCATCAAGTAACTAGTGGTGTTGCGGTAAGAATGGCGTTGCTATATCTGATTGGAAGCAGTAATTAGAAGTACCGAAAAAGCTTTTACTCAAACTAGACAAGATTCAATAAGCGTACTGCTTCGCCGAAAGGAAATTGCGCTAAATCTAAACCTCCTGGGGTAACCACCCATAATACGGGTAATTCTGGTGGGGTTTCGGGAAAAGTGCCATAACCATCGGTGAGATAGACACAAACTGCTGTTACCATACCATTAAAGCGATCGCCTATTTTGTCAAAGAATGGTACAAAAGATGTTCCCCCACCCCCTTGAGGCTTGGGAATTTCACGATCGGGATTTAATTCATAAGCACCATAAACATCCGCATCAGCATAATAAAGTTCACATTCTAAATGAGGATAAGAGTTCAAGATTCCGTTAACCTCGCTCAAAAACATTTTTAATAGTTGGTTATCAATCGAACCGCTAGTATCTATTGCAACGTATACTTTTACTGATTCCCCTTCTAAATTTTCTAGATATAAACCTCTGCCAATAAAACGACGATCGAATCCACTATAATCTGTGGGGGTTTTAACTAGATATCGCCATAAATAACTGCGCCAGTCTAATTGTGCATTATCTAACGCGCCTAATTCTCTGGACATCCCTGCGGGTAATTTTCCCTGATTGTTAGTGCGAGCAATGACTGCTGCTTGTTGCATTGCATTACGCCAATGGGATTCTAATTCTGCTTTTTTTGCTTCTGAAAGGCTGTCATTACCCCCCAGAGAGTTTGAGGGAGAAGTTTCTAATAAATCAGGATTACCCAAACAATAAGAACATTCATTTTGCTGTTGCGGTAATAACTCATAAATTTCCTCAACGCTAAGATGTTCTAACTCAGCATCTCTAATTCCTCCTTCTGGAAGTTCAAAACAACCCTGTTGGCAAATAATACCGTTAACTACAATATCGGCTGCGATATTCCATTGTCGTGCATCTCTTACCCCTCTCCGTAACACATGAAGTAAAGCTGCGTGTAAAACTTCGTGTAACAATAAACCATCTTGTTGCGGTGCGGAAAGAGATCGTAAAAACTCAGGGTTAAAAAAAATATCTTTACCATCAGTTGCAGCAGTGGGAAGAGTTTCAGTAGGAACAAAACGAGCGAATAAAGCTAAAGTGGCAAAAAAAGGCGACTTCATTCTCAAGCGGAGTAACGACGAGCTAATTATTTTTTGACTGGGAGTTGTTGTTAAGGGATTATTCATAATTTGCTACATTAACGTAGTACTATTTTTCCCAAAATTAACTCGTTCCTCGTTCCTTAAGTGACACCCCCTATTCACAAGAATCGCCCAGTAACAAAAATTCACATCCAGGAGAAGGTTCATCTCGTATTAAATTCTTGAGAGTAAAACCTTGATAAATATCTTCTACGACATCTTGTTCAGTTTGGAGATCGATCGATCCTGTAATATCATCAGTGACAGCTACATCTAAAGTACCACTGGAAGTATCAGTTTCAGCGATCGCAGTTAGAGCAGAATTAATAAATTCTCTGGTAGGAGCTTGGCGATTAAATAACAAATCGATATTTAAATTAGTCCACAAAGAAAGAAAATTATTACTACTCTGACCGCTACTAAATTGGGAATACAATAGAGGCGGAGCATAGTTAACCGCAGCTTGTACTACCCTTTCGAGATCGTTAGATTCAAAGTCACCTGATTCTAAAGCGAGTTTATTTCCTTGCGCTAAATCCAAAGAACAATATTCCCTGATGAGGTTGCCTTTATCTGCGGAACCTCGACCATGAACCCCAATTACAAAGCCATTGTTATCAAATACGGGACCTCCACTCATACCTGGACGAGTTAGATCGAAATAAAATAAGTTATAACCGTGTTCGCTAGTTTCTGCTGCAATCTTGCGAGTTACAGGAGTCCAAGCTAAACGGCGTTGTCGGCGAGCAACTCTCCCTTTACATCTACCAGTTGTCGGGTCTTTGATCTTTTCAGGATCGGGCCAGCCAGAAAGATAAACGCGATCGCCAATTCCTAAATTCTCAGGACTTCCCAAAGAAGCGATTGGGTATTCACTCTTGCTTTCAAAGCTAATTACAGCCAGGTCTGTACCGTCTACTCTAGTAGGAATTGAGACAGAATAGCAGCCAAAACGAATTAAAGTGCGATCGCTAATATCATCTTTTAAAGGACAGTCTCTACCATCATTAACTTGAGAAATGGCATAAACTTTGCCATCACTGGTACGAATTCCGTGGGGAATATTAGACTCTAGATATCTTTGCTTAAAATTATGGGTTACAGTGAGAACATAGTAAGTATTTTGATTGCGACCAATAATTACCCCAGAGCCAGGATTCCAGACTCCATCAGGATTACTCTGACTTGCCAAGGGGTTACTTCGATTTGCTTCTAATTCTTCAATAAATTCAGGAGTTAAACCGGGAGCAATCAATACTGTCGTCTGTCTGGCAATGGAGTTGATTTCTTCAAGGGAAAGTTCGGCTAAAGCGGGATTAATGGCAAACAAGCTCAATCCTAATCCCCACAACAGTCGAGAAACATAAGTTTTCCAGCCCAAATGCATCAAACTTTTAGCCAACATAAGTTTTAAATTTAAAAAATTTTTATCGAACTTTTTCATGGTTTGTTACTTATCTTGATTGAGAAAAGGGAAGAAGTAGGGATTGTAATTGGGTAATAGGCATTGGTGACAAGAAAGCGCAAAAGTGATAGTAGTCAAGCTCTATAGTGGAGAGAAACCAGACAAATTGGTAATGAGGCTTTTTTTAGTTAATTTTATTTTTTCTTTTTATTTCAACTTTAAACAAAGAAAATTTTTTCTCTATCCACACCTTGTAAGATGCTAACTGTTCCTAAACGTTGTACCTCCTTTGCCATTTTGTCAGCAAAATGAATCACATAGGGTAAACGACTAGAGGCATAACCGCTAGCGGGATTTAACATACAGAGACGATCTACTTGTTGTGCTAACACTTCCAAAGGTGCATTACCATAATCTCTAACTACTTGCAAAGGAAGTGCTGTGCTTCCTGCTAGAGCTTTAGAGGTGACAATTCTAAAGGTATTGCCATCTTGAGATAGTATAGCTGTTCCTGGCTGTGGGTCTGATAAATATTCTGACTCATGTGGCAAAATGGCCATTCTTCCAGCACCACTTTTTCTGACTCCTAAAAGATCGACTGCAATATTATCACTTTCTAATGCTGCAACGGCTTCTTCAAATTCATTACACTGCACTAAACCATCTCTTAGTAATAAAACGCGTTTGGGTAATCGATTTTGAATTCTTTGAAAGCGATAAATAATATTGAGAATAGTTCTTAAAACAGCTTCTCCGCTTAATTTCTCTCCTGGTTGTGCTTCGGGTATTTCCCATCCTAAACTTTGCCCATCATCAAGAATAGCAAAAGCACTTGTTCCATAGTACATACTTCTATTTTTTCCTGCATCAAAACCAATGACAATTTCTGCTGCTTGAGGGTTTTGTAGAGGCTCTAAACCAACAGGTTGCCATTTCGCTTTTAATAATAGACCTAAAATAATATTAACTGCCCGATAATCTTCAGGGGTAGGCATTGGTTGCATAAATTGTAGAGCAATATTGGCTTCTAATGCTTCCCTTCGCAATTTAGTTTTTTCTTGATTTTCTAACCAGGGACTAATCACTAATACTGTATTTGTTCCTTGATTTGCCCAATTTTGCCAGAATTTTTTACGAGAAAATAAACTATCGGGTAAATCACTTTTTTGCTTAGGGTTTTCCAAGATAAGATTGACATCGCTTTTTTCCGCTACAGTTTCTAGTTTTTTCTCAATAGTATCTGCCCAATTGCCATTTCCAGCTAAATCTAAACAACCAAATTTCGTTTCTCCTGTACGAAAACATCCTTGTTTAAGACTTGCTTCTGGTCGATAAATTTTCTGATTGGATTTTGCTAAAAGTAAAGGAGATTTTTTTCGTAATAAAATACCAGGAGCTTTTTGAAATTTTGGTTTTTCTTGACGACTTTGATAGATATTCTTAGCAAGCCATTGAGCAACTATTTGTCCTTTATCAAATCTTTTTTGGGGAGATTGACGAATTTGTTCAAAAACTTTTTTTTGCTTCTATTGAGCCTCTATCTGCCAAAGAGCCTAACATTTCCATTGTGACACTAGGTCTTACTCTAGTAGAAATATGAGGTATCTCTTGACCTTTTCTTTTTTTTACATATATAGTTCTTGCACTATTAATTTCAGCTACTGTTGCTTGTTTGCTACGATGATAATCGGCTAAACTAATGCCCAAATTTTCTATAATTAAATCTTCTGGTTTCTCTTTACTGATTCTAACTAATTCCCAAGACCGATCGTCATAAGTATTACGTACCCACTTAATAGGAATATTAGGATATTGTTGATTCCATTCTTCCAATGTCCAAAGAGTATAAAAACGATGATGAATATCTATCTCTGCAAACAAAATTCCTAATTCATTAATCTCAATATCTAAACGTACTCCTGTGTGAACTTCCCAACCAGAATCTTGTAAAACTATTTTGTCAGCATTCCACCAAATATAACCCCCTTCTAAAGCCTTTTCTACTCTATGTCTTTCTCCTGTTGTTTTCAACTTCATTCCCAGCCATCGTCTTTCTAGTTTTTCTAAAGCTAATTTTTCATTAAGTTTTTTAGGGTTTAATAGTTGTGTTCCTTGGGATTGTAAGACCCAATTTTGATGCTTTAAATAATCTTCTCCGATCGGTTGTTTGGTAATAATAGTTGAACCAAATTTTACCCCTGGTGTTTTAATATTCCAGGTAATTTTGTTAACTGCTGAATATTCTTTTCCCAGTTCTGGAGGTGATGTGAATTTATAAGTATAAAAATGAACTTTTTGAGCTGCTTTGCTTAGATTTTTAATTGCAAAACGATTAAGATAAACATTAAGAGAAGAGTTGGACATTAATCAATTCAATCTTAGAGTCAAAATAACCAGCTTATACCAAATCAAAAAAGGTTGGCAACACATAAATACAATATAAAGGGTCTGTCTAACCTGTTTTAGTTCGTAAAATTAGCAATAAAATTAGTTATCTCTTGATAAAAAGCTTGTCCTTTTGCTTGGCTGCTAGTTGCAGTTATTAAGAGTCTTAAGGTTTCAATAAGTGAAGAATGAGAAGAAGAAGACTTGTATTCGTTGTTTTTCTGATTTATTTTTTGATAGAACATAATTCCCATCCAATCACTGAGACAGCCTTTTTCCTCTGCTCTGGAGACACTTCTACGTATCGCTGTAAAGTGCCTGAATCATTACCCGATATTTCTTGAATATGCCTCAAAGGTATTCCTGCATTGTGCATCTGAGTTAGTGCTGTACGACGAAAGTAAATCATAAATACTATATTTTCGAGGCTTCGTAACTTTATCTTAATTTGGTTCTCCTAATCACTTAAAAAATATTGATACCGAACTCAGGTTACATAATCTAATTTTTTATCCGTTAAACAGAAAATAGGTGAGCAATGCCCACCTATCTATGAAAACAATCTAATTTTCCAAGTTTCTAAGCGTCTACAGCAGCACTTTCAGAAGCAGGTTTTGCAGAATCATAGTAATGATTTCCCTTGTTGTTATCGTCAAAATGATCGGAATCTCCTGAGTCTTTTGATTTACTAAAGTAAGATTCGATTAGCTTAACTGTAATGTAAAGCGAAGGTACTAAAAAGAGACTCAATACTGTGGCAAACAGCATTCCGCCAAATACCGCAGTACCCAATGACCAACGACTTGCAGACCCCGCACCACTAGCGGTTACTAGGGGTAAGAAGCCGACTAAACTAGAAATTGCGGTCATTAAGATGGGTCGAAAACGCTCTTGTCCTGCTTTAATGGCTGACTTAATGATGTCTAAACCTTGATCTCGCAGTTGGTTAGCGTATTCTACAATTAAGATCGCGTTTTTACTAGCTAGACCAATCAACATTACTAGACCTACCTGACAGTAGACATCGTTGTTAATAATAGGCCAGAGGCTGCCAATTTGCAGAATGTTCGCTCGAAACCAAATAGCAGCGATCGCTCCTAGAATAGCTAAGGGAACGGTCAACATAATGATTATCGGGTCGATAAAGCTTTCATATTGGGCTGCTAAGACTAAAAATGCCATAATCAAGCCGATTCCGAAGATAATTGCTGACTGACCACCAGATTGCTTTTCTTCTAAAGCTGTTCCTGTCCATTCATAACCAAAAGCAGGGGCTAATTCGGCTGTTGCGATTTCTTCCATTGCAGCAATTGCTTGACCCGTACTGTATCCAGGGGCAGGGCTACCTTGAATATTGATGGAGCGGAAGAGGTTATAGTGGGTGATGGTTTGAGGTCCAGTAAATTCTGTAAGTGTTACTAAATTACCTAATGGTATTAATTCATCATCATTGGAGCGCACATATAGTTTGTTAATGTCTTTAGGGTTAGAGCGAAATTCTCCATCTGCTTGAATATAAACCCGATATTGTCTTTGTCCGAGAACAAAATCATTAACGTATCTCGATCCCAAGTAAGACTGGAGAGTATCAAATATCTCATCAATATCAACATTGAGAGACTTGGCGCGATTACGATTAACCTCTACTTCTATTTGCGGAGTGTTAGCTGCAAACTGGGTAAAAGCTGCTGCAATTTCGGGTCTTTGATTGGCTGCTGCAATTATTTTATTGGCATTTTCTACCAATGCAGAGATGGGTAAACCACGACGGTCTTGTAACTGGAATTCAAAACCACCAAAAGTACTCAATCCCCTTACAGGAGGTGCGTTCACCGCAAAGGCTCTTGCTCCTTGAATATTTTGAGCGAATGCGCCATTAAGACGACCCAAAATAGAGTATACAGATTTATCCTGTCCTGGTCTTTCTGACCAAGGTTTGAGCTTAGAGAACACAAAACCGCGATTGCTACCATTTCCAAAAAAGCTAAAGCCACTGAGGGTAAAATAACCATCAATTTCAGGTATTTGCGCCATTTCTTCCCCGATTTGCTCCATTATGTTGTTGGTATAGTTGAGGGATACCCCATCGGGTGCTTGAACAATGGTAAAGAAATAACCCTGGTCTTCTTCGGGAACAAAGCCTGTGGGAACGAGGTTATAGAGGAAGTAAGTAAAGATAATTAAGACAGTGAAACCAGCTAAAACAAAAGGACGAACATACTTTTTGGTCAGAAAAGACATTGTTTTAGTGTATTTGTCCGTAATCCAGTCAAATACTTGATTGAATTTGTCAAAAATCCAACCAAATACCCCTCCTGTATGTTGCTTCTGACGCAATAGTAAACCCGACATAGCAGGAGAGAAAGTCAGAGCGTTAAAGGTGGAAAGAGCGATCGCAAATACAATAGTTAAAGCAAATTGCTGGAAAATTACCCCTGTTGTACCAGGAAAGAAGGAAACGGGGATAAATACTGCTGCTAACACTAAAGAAGTAGCGATTACTGCCCCACTCAACTCATTCATGGTATCGATAGCAGCAATGTAAGGCTTCATTCCGCGCTCCACTTTGGTAGAAATTGCTTCTACAACAACAATCCCATCATCTACTACCAACCCTGTAGATAATACCATTGCAAACAAGGTTAGAGTATTAATTTGGAAATCAAATACATAGAGGAAAGCAAAAGCCCCAATCAATGATACGGGAATTGCGATCGCAGGTATCAAAGTAGTACGCCAGTCCTGTAAAAAGATGAAAATAATCAGGACAACCAGTAATACTGCTTGTACCAGGGTTTTCACAACTTCTTGCAAAGATACTTCGACAAACGCAGTGGCATCCAGAGCGATCTCATAATTCATTCCTGGGGGAAATTGCGCCGATAGCTCCTCAATCATGGTTTTGGCCTGACTCGCCACATCCAAAGCATTACTTCCTGGTAGCTGAAAAATCCCTAAACCAATTGCAGGAGAGCCATTGTAATTAGCAAGGGTATTATAGTTTTCTGCTCCTAATTCTGCGCGTCCCACATCCCGCAGTTTAATGAGATTACCACCTTCACCAATAGCGATGGTTAAATCTTCAAATTCTTTAGCGGTTTCTAAGCGACTTTTAGCACGGAGAGTAAACTCAAAACTTTGGTCTTCAGGAGCAGGTTCTTGACCGATTTGTCCCGCACCTACTTGAATATTCTGCTCTTCTAGGGCATTAACTACATCTTGCTCCGTCAGATTTCTCGCTGCTAAAGCTTCAGGATTGAGCCATAACCGCATTGCATAACGACGTTCGCCGAAAATAGTGGTACTTCCCACACCTTCGATACGTTTAACCTGATCGACAACATACTGGTCTAAGTAGTTGCTTAAAAATAAGTCGTCATATTCGCCATTCTCGGCAAAAAAAGCAATCCCCATAAGTAAGTCTGGGGATGATTTCTGAACGGTGACACCAGTTTGCTGTACTGAGCTTGGTAACTGAGGCTCTGCTAGTGCAACTCTGTTTTGAACATTGACCTGAGAAATATTGCGGTCTGCATCTACAGGGAAAGCTATGCTAATGCTGCTAACACCATCGTTACCAGTACTAGAAGACATATAACGCATTCCTTCCACACCATTAATTTCTCTTTCAATGAGGGTGGTAACGTTACTTTCTGTAGTTTCGGCATCTGCACCGATATAGTTAGAAATAACTTCGATTGTAATAGGTGCAATTTGGGGTAATTGGGAAATAGGTAAGGCGGGAATACTAATCGCTCCTACCAGCACGACAATAATGGCGCATACCGCCGTCAAAATCGGCTTTTTAATAAAAGTGTCGGCTATGCTTAAGATCATTTTTTTGGTGGTTGGTTGTTGGCAGGTAGAGGCAAGGCACTGCCTTGACCTTACGGTTGTTAGTGGGTAGAGACGCGACTCCGCGTACAAGACGGACGGCTGAAATTAGGAATTCAACCGACCACCGAAGCGTCCTCCTTTTGAGGAGACCTCAACAGCGTGATTGAATAAGCACAGGGTACAAAGCGCATCCCTCACCCTCACTTCAAAGCCCCTCATATATCGCGTCTCTATAGTGGTTATTTGCTCATGACTAACTGCTAATGACTAAATTACTCATTGGTAACTGGTAACTGATAACTGGTAACTGGTAACTGGTAACTGATTACTAATTACTGGTCACTGCTTACTGCTTGCTGCTTGCTCCTCATTAGAAATAGGTGCGCCATCGGTTAAATTGATAATTCCAGAGGTGATCAGTTGCTCTCCTAGCTCAAGACCAGCAATCACTTGACGTGATTGACCTTGAAAATCTCCCAACTGGACTAATTTTTGTTTTGCTACTAGGGTAGTCTCTCCATCTTGTTCTGCTTCTTCTGCTACGAAGACAAAATATTGTCCCGCAATAGGAGAAATGGCAGTAGTAGGGATTAATATTCCTGATTGTTCTGACCAAATAACCCTAGTTAGTACTGATTGTTCATCTTGTAGTTGACCATCATTGGGTACAGTCGCTTCAACTCTGACTGATTGCTGAGTTGTTGTCGGAGAGATAAAAGTAATTTCCCCCATTGAGCGATCGCCATCTCTTCGACTAACCACCGCTACTGGTAAACCCAGTTCGAGACGATTTGCTTGCTCGATCGGAATTGCAATGTTGACAGTCAGATCTTCATTGCTAGTGATCGTGGTAATGCTATCGCCTGCTTCTAGATAATCACCTACTCTAGGAGTAATATTGCCTACTATGCCATCCATCGGAGCAACAACGCGGTTGAAATCTAAATTTTCGCTGGCTACTCCCACATTGGCTTGAGCTTGATTAAGACTTGCTCTTTGACGGTCGACATTAGCGATCGCTGCTCTGACTCCTTCTTGGGCTGCAATTAAAGCCTTTTGACTGGCATTAAGAGCCTGTTTTAAGGCATCTTTTTGGGCTAAAGCTGAATCTAGCTGTTGGGTGCGATCATCTAAAAATTGCTGAGATTCTGCGCCTTCTTGAGCTAAAAATTTGGCTCTTTCAATGTTAGTTTTTGCTAGAGCCACTTCTGCTTCTTGTCTGCGTAAATCTGCTTGAGCTTGACCGACATTAGCTTCAGCTAGAGCCACTTCTGCTTCGGCTGCTTTAACTTGAGATTGAGCATTAACTAAATCTGCTTTGATAATATTGACTTCAGAAACTGCTGCATTAACCTCTGCTTCTTCTCTATTCTGTTGGAGTTGAACAATGGTTTGCCCTTGTTCTACAGAGTCACCTTCTCGGACTAGAATATTCAGGATTCTTCCGTCTACTCTAGGAGCGAGGTTGACCCGATTTGTTGCTTCTATACGACCGAGAAGTTCGGAGCTTTCAAAAACTTGACTACTGGCTAAATTTTGAGTTTCTACTGCTATAGCTTGGGGAGCCATTCCTTGTTGCTGCTCCTGCGATCTACCACAAGCTGTCAGAGTAAGCATAAAGGTGAAAGCGACCCCTAAAAGCTTTCTATTGGGGAGATAGGTATTAGTAACCATAAAAAATATTCAGATGGTAAATACGATGTGGAGTGTACTGAAAAAATCCTTAATTATTAATAAAGATTTAGTGTAACAGTTTTATAAGTTAAATACATATGTTTTAGGATGGAAATTTTTCTATGATCTTAGTAGTATTTAAGTATTACTCGATTAATGATTAATAGTGAAAGTGGCACGAGTGTGTAATCACTACAATTACACATTTTAGTAAAAAAAGTGCTTTGTTAATTTATTGCTTGTTACGATTACTTTTTGCTTGCGCCTCACGCAAAACCTCTTCAATGGTTACTTTCTCTAGTGCTTGTTTCAAGGCTTGCTCCGCTTCGCCAAATATTTTTTCCAAAGTCACTTGAAGATGAGCTCCCACATCGCAATCTGTCCTGGGGTTAAGACGATTTAAGGAAAATAAATCAGCATTTTCTTCTGTCGCCTCATACACATCAAGCAGTGCAATCTTACTACCAGGGCGTGCTAGAAAAGCTCCACCACCAACACCAAATTGCGTTTTAGTCAGTCCAGCTTGGCGCAGAATGCTAAGTAAACGTCGCACAACTACAGGATTGGTGTTGACGCTAGTGGCGATTTCCTCTGAGGTGGCTGGTCTGCCTTGAACATACTCCAGATACGCCAAAATGTGTACAGCTACAGCAAAACGGCTGTTCATAGAGCAAAATTAATGTTTACTAGTATCCTGAGATTATACAACTAAGCAATGGTTTTGTGTCAAGAGATTTTGCCCAAAGTCCAGAACTTATTAAGTACTTTCCTCTTTGTAATTAGTAAGTAATATAGTCAGGAACCTCATACACTAAAGATCGAGAATTAGCAAGATTGAATAAAAAAAATAATCAATCCCTAAATATTGGTAAAATGCCTAAAGATTAGGCTCAAAAATTATTACCAGTAGTTGACTACTACTTTTTTATTGTTGGGGAACTAAATTCAGTAAACTACAACAAGACAATTATCAGTAAAAATGAAGTATTTTCAATTAAAAAATCTTCATTTAAAAGGCATTGAATAAAAAAATAAAGAAACCGAAACAAACAATAGCTGCTTACTTAATTACTGCATAAGAGATCGCTGTTAAATAAAGGTTATATTATGAATAAATCGACAAAACAAAAAGCAATTACTATCCTAGGTTCTACTGGTTCTATTGGGACACAAACCCTAGATATCGTTACCCATCATCCCGATAAATTCCGTGTGGTAGGGTTAGCAGCAGGAAATAATATTAAGTTATTAGCCGAACAAATTAGGACATTTAAACCAGAAATAGTCGCCACATCTTATCCAGAAAAAGTAGCTGAGTTACAAAATGCGATCGCAGATATTCCCGATCCTCCACAAATTTTAGCAGGTACAGAAGGCGTAGCAGAAGTGGCTCGTTATGGTGATGCCGAAAGTGTAGTAACAGGTATTGTGGGTTGTGCTGGTTTATTACCTACTATTGCAGCGATTGAAGCAGGAAAAGATATTGCTTTAGCCAATAAAGAAACTCTCATTGCTGGTGCGCCTGTAGTGCTTCCTTTAGTAAAAAAACATGGGGTTAAATTATTGCCCGCAGATTCGGAACATTCCGCAATCTTTCAATGTTTACAGGGTGTTCCTGAAAATGGTTTAAGAAGAATTATTTTAACTGCTTCTGGGGGTTCATTCCGCGATTTACCAGTAGAGAAATTAGCTACTGTCACCGTACAAGATGCCTTGAAACATCCTAACTGGACAATGGGACAAAAAATTACCATCGACTCTGCTACTTTAATGAACAAGGGTTTAGAAGTAATTGAAGCTCATTATCTGTTTGGTTTAGACTACGATCGCATCGATATCGTAATTCACCCTCAAAGTATCATTCACTCTTTAATTGAGGTGCAAGATACCTCTATGTTGGCACAATTAGGCTGGCCCGATATGCGTCTTCCTTTACTATATGCTTTATCTTGGCCCGAACGCATCTATACTGATTGGAAACAGTTAGACTTAGTGAAAGCTGGCGATCTCACTTTCCGCGAACCAGATCATCAAAAATATCCCTGTATGCAACTAGCCTATGCTGCGGGTAGAGCAGGGGGATTAATGCCAGCAGTTTTAAATGCAGCTAACGAACAAGCTGTTGCTTTATTTTTAGCCGAAAAAATTGACTTTTTAGATATACCTAAATTTATCGAAAAAATATGCGATCGCTTTAATATTCAAAACGAACAAAATCCTTCTCTAGATGATATTTTAGAAGCCGATACCTGGGCAAGAAAAGCAATTTTAGAAGTACAATAAAACTCTTAATAACAGTCTTTAATTTAATCAAAAACTAAGTAAAAAATACACTTTGAATATTTAACTAAATTCAAATATTCCATAAATTTCATTACTTTTAAAGATTTAAATTATAAATTAAGACACAAGACTATATTTAACTTCTGTAAACCACGAAAACTTTGATTACGAATTAATTATGTCTGTTAACGAATACAGTTTTGTTACTGTCTGGAAAATAGAAGCACCATTAAGAAAAGTTTGGGATACTATTTGTGACATTAAACATTTTCCTTATTGGTGGAAAGCAGTAGAAAATATTAATGTTATGGACAAAGGTAATTCTAATGGAATTAATTTTATCACCGAGCCAACTTGGAAAGGAGTATTACCTTATCAACTATCTAGATAGTAGGGTGGGCAATGCCCACCCTACCAATGGTGTTTTTAAGGGCTGTTTGCGTAAATCCTAATCTTATATTTCAGAGACTTTTCAAACTAACAGAAATCCTTGAGGAGTAAAATAGCTCAAATTGTTACTTGGTAAGCATTACAGGCAAAATATAGCATAGTAGAAACGGAAAAGCCAAAATTGTTATCTTAATTCTAGCCATTGAAAAGCTAATAACTAATGACTACGAACCATCTTATTGATTTCATACTTTAAATTAGCAACGTCGTTTTTTTATTAAGTATTAAGTATAAAGACTGCCTACATATTCTCCATAACCGTTATACGGAAAAGTCTCTTTAATTTCCCAAGATAAACCAGGGCCAGTACTAATAAACTTTTCTGTTGCTTGTGACCAACGAGGATGAGGCTTATCAGGATTTACATTGGCTTCAAAATCATATTCGCGGGAGTCAATAGTATTCCAATAGGTAGCAGGTTGCTTTTCTAAAAACTCTACTTTAACAATCGATTTTGCTCCTTTGAAGCCATATTTCCAAGGAATAACCATTCTTATGGGTGCGCCATGTTGTTTTGGTAAATCATGTCCGTAAATACCCACTGCAAAGAAAGCTAACTCGTTTGCCATTTCTTCGATGCGTAAGCCTTCAGTATAGGGCCAAGGTAACGAACCCAAATGAAACGAGGGACCTGTTGTAATGTCCTCATCGTAAAAAGAAGTAAAGTTCACAAACTTGGCTTTAGAAGTGGGTTCAACTGCTGCAATTAGTTCTTTCATGGGAAAGCCAATCCAGGGTAACACCATTGACCAAGCTTCGACACAACGAAAACGATACACCCTTTCTTCTAGAGGAAATTCTTGTTTAATTTCATCAATGGTATAAGTGCGGGGATTTTTAACTAATCCTGCAACTTCTACTTGCCAGTTTTCTGTAGGTAGTTTTTGAGCATCGAGCCAAATCTTTTTTGTCCCGCCATACTCATAAAAGTTATTATATTGTCCTGCAACCTTCTCATCGGCAATGGGTCGAGATACTTTAGCAAACGCAGGATTAGTAGTATAAGATATCGAAGGTAAGTTTAAGCTTTTTTCCAGTGCTGTTTCTGATGCTGATTTGCCAATATCAGAAGTATTTTGACAACCAGCCAGAGGCATAACACTAGCTCCAATCCCCGCCCCTATCAGGGTTTTAATAAACTGACGACGATTCCAATAAAGATTTTCTGATGTAACTTGACTATCAGCTACATTCCAGATTTTGGGGACACGAATTAAAACCATGAAAAAAGAACTATATTTATTTAGTTTTGTTAATTGCTGACCTAATTAAGGATCGTAAAGGATTTGGCAACAAGTAACAACCAATACTGGCACTAATTTCAGGTTGATTGCGATCGTGCAACGCCTCACTTCGTGAGATCGCGTTCTTAGCCCTCTCTGCTGTTCGCGCAGTGTCAGCTTACACCGATCGCATTGTGGATATTTTAAGCGATCGCGGTAAAATTTGCGATAATTAACGGTAATAAAGCTTTAATTCTTTGGTTTGAATATCCGTGAATCTTTAATGGTAATAATAAGTCTCACCAAAGCGATCGTCAAAAAGGCTAACCACAATACTGTACTTAATTGACCAAAAAAGGGCATTGAATCCATCATCTTTTTTTCCTGGCTCTTTACTTCCCGATCTTGACTCAATTTATCAGTACTTTATGGGCTTGAGATATATTTATTTTTGATTCTTAACAAGATTTAAAAATTCAACTGATGCAGCATAGATATTATTTTATGGTTAATGGTGACACATAAAAATTTTGCTTTGGTGATTTTAGATATAAAATAAATAATTATACGGTTCGTTGCTCGTTGTTCCTTGTTCGTTGCGGTGCGCTTATCAGGGGCTTTAAATGATTTTTTTGTTGATACTAAACATTTATATTGTTTGGTAATAAAGTACCCTTTAATCTCTGGAGAATTTGTATTCACCGAAAGCGCACCGTTACTATTTTTTTTAAGATTTTTGAATCTCGGAAAAAGAAAGTTATCTATTTGTTCTTTTAGAACCCAATTCACCAACACCAAAATTTTAATCAGGTGCTTCTGCGCCGATAACTGTTTCGCCTTGTTTTTCTTTAGCAGCTAATTCTAAATTGAGTTGAGAGATTATTACCGCACTCAAAAACCAAAACATAGCAGCTTAAAAGTAATCAGTTATTATTAAAGACTATTAAGTATTACTTCACCAAAAGCTAGGATCGTAAATATACTTGCACTGATAATTATTGACCACAACTATAGGGATTTTCAGGAGTTCTCGGCGGGATATTTTGATTTTGATGAGGAACGGCAGTTAAAATCACAGTGCCATCTTCTTGTTTCATGACTCCCCTAGCAATGTAAATAGGTTCACCATTGTCTTTGTATGCCACTGGTTGAATATGAGGTGGAATCTCATTAGGATCTAGATAATGACTATTATTTTGAGGTGCATCTGATGTTTCGGGTTCCCCATTGACAATTAAAGCATCACCATCAAAGGGTGCAGTGGGTTCTGGTGCTACTCCTCCTTTACCTTGAACTGCAAGACTAGAGACATCTTCGATATCTGATGCCGAACAAACATCCGATGTTGTAATAACCTCTGCGGTGACGACGTTATCAGTTAATTCGGTGGTTTCCCGCAGGGGATTATTATCAGGGGTTTCGATAGTAACTGTGCCATCTAAACCTTCAGTTCCCGAACTAGCATCAATGTCGTTGGTGCCATTGTTGTCAAACGCTCTACGTTCTTCAATTCCTAGTAGAGATTCTGCTGTGATGCTAATTGCGCCACCTTGTCCTTGTTGGGCACTGGCAGTAATATCATTGCCATCACTATTACCACCGCTAGGATAGGCAATAATAAATTCGGCACCAATATTGATATTGCCACCATTGGCATCATTATTGGCCCGTGCGGAAATACTACTGTTATCGCTCAGAGTTAAATTTTCGGCAATTTGGAAATCGATATTACCACCAGTACCTGATTGAGTTTCAGCATTAATCCTAGAATTATTTTCTAAATCAATTGAGTTAGCTTCTATGGTTAGATTTCCGCTATCTCCTGTTCCAGAAGTTGAAACATCAATTATGCCTCCATCAATCAGATTCAAACTTTCCGTTTCGATGGTGACGCTTCCTCCTGCCCCCTCTGCTTGAGTGAAAGCAGAAATTCCTGTGAGTGATTCACCTGTAGGAGCTTCGATAATCTCAATCTGATTAGCATTAATTTGTAAATTGCCACCATCTCCCTCACCACCAGTAGAAACCGAAATTTGACCGCCATTAGCCAGACGTAATTGTGGGGTTTCTATAGTGATATTTCCTGCATTTCCTTCTGCTGCTGCTATAGAAGTCAAAGAAGTTAATAAGCCATTTTCTCCACCATTAAGTTCAATATCGGTAGCAGTAATCTCTAAATCACCTGCGTTTCCTGAACTAAAGGTACTAGCATCAATTGTACTACCATTAGTAGATAAGAGGCTATCAGAATTGATGGTCAAACTTCCGCCATCTCCTGTTCCCAAAGTGAAAACACTAATTATGCTTCCATCAGTCAGATTCAAATTCTCCGTTTCGATGGTGATGCTTCCTCCTGCGCCTCCTGCGAATGTTGAAGCATCTATTATAGTATTAGCACCCATGAGATTTTCCAGACTGATATCGGTAGCCTGAATTCGCAAATCACCCCCATCTCCCCCACCAACAGTAGAAACTAAAATAGCACCCCCATTAACCAGACGTAGTTGTGGGGTTTCTATAGTGATATTTCCTGCATTTCCTTCTGAAGTAGACTCAGCTACCGCAGAACTCAAACCAGTTTCTAAGCCATTGTCCCCACCATTAAGTTCAATATCGGTAGCTGTAATTTGTAAATCACCTGCATTTCCTGAACTAAGGGTACTAGTATTAATTTCACTACCATTAGTGACTAAGAGGTTATTAGTATCGATAGTTAAACTTCCGCCATCTCCTGTGCCAGAAGTTAAAACATTAATTATGCCTCCATCAGCCAGATTCAAATTCCCCGTTTCGATGTTGATGCTTCCTCCTTTCCCCTCTGCGAATGTTGAAGCATCTATTATCGTAACAGCACCCATGGGATTTTCCAGACTGATATCGGTAGCTTGAATTCGCAAATCACCCCCATTTCCCCCACCAATAGTAGAAACTGCAATAGCACCCCCATTAACCAGACTTAGTTGTTGGGTTTCTACAGTGATATTTCCTGCATTTCCTTCTGAAGTAGACTTAGCTACCGCAGAACTCAAACCAGTTCCTAAGCCATTGTCCCCACCATTAAGTTCAATATCGGTAGCTGTAATTTGTAAATTGCCACCATTTCCTGCGCCAATAGTATTAGTACTAATTTGACTACCATTAGTGACTAAGAGGTTATTAGTATCGATAGTTAAACTTCCGCCATCTCCTATGCCAGAAGTTAAAACACTAATTATGCCTCCATCAGCCAGATTCAAATTCCCCGTTTCGATGGTGATGCTTCCTCCTGCACCTTCTGCTATTGTTGAAGCATCTATTACAGTAAAAACACCCATGGGATTTTCCAGACTGATATCGGTAGCCTGAATTCGCAAATCACCCCCATCTCCCCCACCAACAGTAGAAACTAAAATAGCACCCCCATTAACCAGACGTAGTTGTGGGGTTTCTATAGTGATATTTCCTGCATTTCCTTCTGAAGTAGACTCAGCTACCGCAGAACTCAAACCAGTTTCTAAGCCATTGTCCCCACCATTAAGTTCAATATCGGTAGCTGTAATTTGTAAATCACCTGCATTTCCTGAACTAAGGGTACTAGTATTAATTTCACTACCATTAGTGACTAAGAGGTTATTAGTATCGATAGTTAAACTTCCGCCATCTCCTGTGCCAGAAGTTAAAACATTAATTACGCTTCCATCAGCCAGATTAAAATTCTCCGTATTGATGGTTAATTTCCCTCCATCTCCTGCACCCAAAGTCGTAACAACTAAAGAGGCTCCATTACTGATAGTCAGATTAGGAGTAGTAATACTAACATCTCCACCATCTTCCACCCCATCAGTATTTACGACAGAGCCAATTGCGCTACCATTTCCTTCACTAGCTAAAGATACACTTTCACTAGCATTAATGTTAATATTCCCTGCGTTTCCTTGACCAAAAGCAAAAGTTGAAATCTCCCCGCGATCGCCGATTCTTAAATTCTGTGCTTCAATGTTAATATCTCCCCCATCTGCTGTTCCTTGTGGCAAAACGTAATTAGCAATACCACTGAAAAAATCAAGCTCGTTTTCGATGCCATTAATCTCTAAAGATTCCGCAGCAAAAACATTAGTATCTCCTCCAGGATTGCCACCTAACGTATAATTGGTCAATCCTGAAATGCCAGTCAGAGAAATATTATTACCAACAACATTAATATCTCCCCCGCCTAAACCACTAGCATCGACAACACTGATTCCTGTTAAAGAAATATCACTAAAGTTTTCGATTCCTGAATAATCAAAAGTAAAACCTTTAGCCGTAGTGACTAAATCAACATCTCCTCCCGCAACACTTCCTAATTCAATTGAGCCTCCTGCGGTTTTAATGGTGGCATTTTCCAAAATCAGATTACCCCCAATTAAACCAATGGTGTTCTCAGTCCCCACTCTTAAAGCTTCTTGAGTATCGATAACTTCACTATCAATTAGTCTAATACCATTACCATTACCTCTTACCGTAATCTCCCCTGGATTATCTCGAAACCCCAAACCAATGGGTGCGTTAACCGTAATCAAAGGGGGATTATCTAAATCTGTTGCACTAAATTCCCCATCGGGAAAAATGATACTATCTGCCGTACTGCCATAAAATGAACCACCTAGTTGTAATCTGGCATCGTTACCAAAGACAATTCCTGCGGGGTTGATGAGAAATAAATTAGCTGCACCATTAGCACGAATTAAACCATTAATATTAGAAATATTGCCCCCTGTAACGCGGGAAAAAATATTAGCTATCTCGCTGGCATTGTTGAAAAAAGCCTCACTTCCCGTAGGAATTGAAAACTCCCCAAAGCTATGATATAGGTTACCGCCAGCGCGGTTTCCATCATCGATTTGTACTCCCGTTTCTGTAGGAGTTACTGTTGTCGAAGTTGTGCCATCGACTGTTATTTGAGCAGTAGCACTAAGAGGAAATAACAGTGGAAATAAGCAAAATACTGTTTTAGAGATAACTTTCATCTTTGAATCAACCTCAATGGCATCGTGTGGTGAGATAGTTTTAGATTCTGTCTATCCAACGGAGCTATAGTAATAATTTCATTTAATTGAAAGCAAAGATGCTGACACTGATAATTATTGACCACAACTATAAGGATTTTCAGGAGTTCGAGGGGAGATATTTTGATGGGGAACGGCGGTTAAAATCACAGTTCCGTCTTCTTGTTTCATGACTCCCCTAGCAATATAAATAGGTTCACCATTGTCTTT
>NZ_LR213818.1 GCF_900659865.1 Hyella patelloides LEGE 07179 | reverse complement strand
ATTACAACAATGATTTAAAGGCGTACTGATGACAGCAGCCGTATTACTGAGGAGCGTAGTGATAGGAAACTATCACGCTACGTTTTGGAGAGCAGTGGAAGGGGCGACCCTTTCACTGACTTTACTTGCTGTCGCTGATTACAATTCCCTGGACGCTTAAATTTATTTGGTCGCCGTTAGTAGATCGCTATAGTTTTAATAGCAAAGAGCATTATCGTCCCTGGATTTTGGTTTGTCAGAGTTTGCTTGCTCTTACTTTAGTTTTGTGTGCTTTTTTAGATATTGAGCAAAATATAGCTGCGATCGTATTTAGCCTCTTTTTAGTTTCTTTTTTAGCAGCTACTCAGGATATTGCCACAGATGCTCTAGCAATTAGTTTACTTTCTCCTGAAGAACGAGGTTTGGGTAATGGGGTACAAAGTGCGGGTAACTATTTAGGCGCAATTCTAGGCGGTGGCGGAATGTTATTGTTGCTCAATCGCTTAGGATGGCAAGCTAGTCTGCTTACTTTAGCCGTTTTAGTTTTATTAGCTTCAATTCCCATTTGGCTACACCAAGAACAAGTAAAAACTCCCTCTTTTGCTAAAAAGCCTGATTTTATGGGTCTGATTAACTTCTGTCGTCGGCGAGGAATGGGTCAATGGCTGTTAACTACGATATCCTACACGATGGGTGCGAGAATGGCGTTTACCATGTTTAGACCCTTGCTGGTAGACTTAGGATTTTCTCTCTCAGATATCGGTCTTTTAATCGGCATTATTGGCTCCAGTTCTGCTATGGTAGCCTCCCCAATTGCAGGAATTCTGATTACTCCTTTGGGAAGAAAGCGATCGCTGATTATTTTTGGTATTTTTCTGGCTTTGGCGATCGCCTTGTTTCTAATTCCAGCAGTGGGAATTAGTAGCTTTGCCTTAATCTGTCTAATTTGTATTGTTGTCCAAATGGCTATTGGGATGACTCATACTGCTCAATTCACCGTAATGATGGATAAGAGCCAACTCAATACTGCTGGTACAGATTATACCCTTCAAGTCTCAATTAAGGCATTTGGCAGTTTGATTGCTAGTTCATTGAGTGGCGTTATTGCCGAAGCAATAGGATACATTCCTTTTGATACGGGTTTAGTTGCTTTAGGCGATGAAATAGCAGACATTCCCCGCGATCGTGTTATTAATGAGCCAGATGATTTCATTGAAAAAGAGTCTCTTAATGTTGGCTACAATTTAGAACATCGCTTTAGTGACAATTGGACATTAAGAAACGCATTTAGATACGATAAAAATGACGATCATTTAGAGACTGCCATCAATTTTCCCTTTATCGGCACACTAGATGAGTCCACAGGTGACCTTGATAGAAGCTTTGCTATTCAAGATGTAGGTGTTGAAAATTACTCTCTTCAGACAAATGCTATCGGGAAGTTTAATACAGGAGCAATTGAACATAAGCTTTTGTTGGGAATCGACCTAGCCCGTAATCAAACGGAGCAAACATCAAGAAATGATTTTTCAGAAGTAATACCAATTAACATTTTCGCTCCAGTATATGGAGCATTTCCTAGGCCAGGAGAAGATGATTTACCCGTTTCCCAAAGCACCGATATAAGAGTAGATAGTTTAGGTATTTATCTCCAAGACCAAGTTTCCTTGACTGATAGCCTGATCGCATCAGCAGGTATTAGGTATGACACAATAGAACAAGAAACCGCGAGCAACACCACTGATACTGAAACTACACAAAATGACGATGCTTTCAGTCCTAATCTTGGTATAGTTTACAAACCACTACAAAACTTATCGCTTTACGCTAGTTATTCACAATCATTTACTCCCAATGCAGAAGTGGCAGAAGGTGATGTGGCACTCGAACCAGAAACAGGAGAAGGATACGAAATTGGAGCTAAAGCTGAATTTTTGTCGGGTAAACTCTTAGCAACTTTGGCTTATTTTGATATTACTAAAAATAATGTTGCTACGGCAGACCCCGATAATCCCCTATTTTCTGTCGCTACAGGGGAACAAAACAGTAATGGTATTGAACTAGATATTATTGGCAAAATTTTACCAGGATTAAATATTACCGCTTCCTATTCCTATATTGATGCCGAAGTTACCGAAGATAATACTATTCCAGTGGGGAATAAATTACCAGGAGTTCCCGAACACAGTGCTAGTCTTTGGACAAATTATGAAATTCAACGGGGAGATTTACAAGGACTAGGTTTTGGTATGGGCTTTAATTTTATTGGTTCACGCCAAGGAGATTTAGATAACAGCTTTGAATTGGACAGTTACTTTCTAACCAATGCTGGGATTTATTATCAGCGCGATAATTGGCGGACAGCTTTAAACTTCAAAAATATTTTCGATATTAATTACATCACAGGTACTCCCATTAATAGAACTAGAGGAATTCAAGCTGGTGAACCTTTTACTGTTATCGGCTCAGTTTCCCTAAAATTTAATTAAACATTTAAAAATAGGGGTTTTTTCTGATTGAGTAACTGCATGGCTTCTACTGCTTCTGCATTTAAAGGCTTAAAGAAGAAATATCCCTGCGCGTATTCACAATTCACGTTTCTAGCATAGTCTAGCTGTTCTTGTGTTTCGATTCCCTCTGCGGTCACACTAATATCTAAATAATGTGCCAAATTAACAATGGCATCAATTACTTTATTTGGTTCGTCTACGCTTTTAATTCTGCTGATAAAGGAGCGATCGATTTTTAAATTATCAACGGGAAACTGATGTAAATAACTTAAAGATGAATAACCCGTTCCAAAGTCATCAATACAAATCTTGATATTTCTATCTCTCAGTTCTTGTAAAATGGCGTGAGCAGAATCACTATTTTCCATGATGGCACTTTCGGTTATTTCTAATTTCAAACAGCTAGAGGGCAATTGAGTTTCTTCTAATATTTTGTCAATTTCTTGGATCAAGCGACTATAGGAAAATTGCTGTACTGCCACATTGACATTAACAGTCAAAGAAATAAAAGAATCGTATTTTTGTTGCCAAACTTTAATTTGCCTACAGGCTTCTTGTAACACCCAAATCCCCAAAGGAATAATCAATCCTGTTTCTTCTGCAACGGGAATAAATTTACCAGGAGAAATCATACCTAACTGGGGATGTTGCCAGCGTACTAGGCTTTCAAAACCAATGATGTGACCAGTTTTGAGACAAATAATTGGCTGGTAATGTAGAGTAAATTCGTTATTTTTGAGGGCGTTTCTTAAATCTATCTCTAACTGTAACCGTTCTACCGCACGTTGATGCATTTGTTGATTGTATACCTGATATTGTGCTTTGCCTAAAGCTTTGGCTTGATACATGGCTAAATCAGCATTTCTTAAGATCTTTTCTGGTTGATCGTATTCGGCTGTTCCTAATACAATGCCAATACTAAAATTGAGACAGATTTCTCGTTTGCCCACAGAAAACGGAGCAGTAAATTCTTGTTGAATTTTATAGGTTGTAGTAATCGCAGTGGCTAAACTACCAATATGAGGCAATAAGATAATAAATTCATCTCCTCCTAATCGAGCCATAAAGCTATCTTGAGGCAGACAGCATTCCAAACGAGAAGGAATTGCTTTGAGTAAACTATCTCCCACGCCATGTCCTAGAGAATCATTAATAACTTTGAAGTTGTCGCAATCAAAACAAATAACAGCAAATTGATAATCTGGCTGTTGTTGAGTTTTATCCAACTCTTGCTTTAACTGTTGCAAAAACCAACTACGATTTGGTAAGTCCGTGAGAGAATCGTGCAAAGCCATTCTGAGAAGTTTTGCTTGAGCGCGTTCTCTTTTCTGGATTTCAGCTTGTAATTGGGCAGTACGCTCTTGAATTTTCTGCTCTAAACTAAAGTTGAGCTTGACTATCTCTGCTTGAGCCAATTTCAGTTTAAGTTGATTTTCAATGCGAATGATAACTTCACTGATATCAAATGGTTTAGTTATATAGTCAACACCCCCCGCAGTGAAGGCTTCTACTTTGTTAAATGTTTGCCCTGAAGCACTTAAAAAAATAATGGGAATATCTTGAGTATTTGCTTCTTTTTTAAGCAATCGACACAACTCATAACCGTTCATCCCTGGCATATTGATATCCAACAGCACCAAATTGGGAGGGGCTACCTTTGCTGATTTAAAAGCAATTTTGGCATTAGTGGCTAAACGAACTTTATAATTGTGTTCTCTCAACATTTGAGCCAAAAAATCAAGATTTTCTACTTTATCATCAACAATTAGAATGTCTGTGTTTGGTAGTGAGAACTGTTGCTCATCCATGGGTATATCAAAATTAACAGCTTGTGAGGTAGTAAAAGTAGCGATCTTGGCAATACAACGCCTTGATTAGGAAGCCTCATCAAGGAAGATACTAAAAACACATCAGGAATTATGGAAGTGTGTAATACGGAGGAAATTAACTGCTAGTTTAGCTCAAAAAGAGCGGTTTTATTGACGATCATAGCGATATTCGATTTTTAGCTCCCTCAAGATGTGAATTGGTCGTCTAAAAAGCTGATTAACTTTGAATCAAAATAATTACGGTTCATTCTCGTATTACATCCCTATTTTTTTTACAGGATTAGAAGCTAGTAGGTTTACACTTTATACAAAATAGTAAGTCTTATTAAAATCAAATTTATTGCTCAAGAACAATCTACAAGACAATTTACCAATATAGCTTTTTAACCTAATAAAAATTAGTCTAATACACTTAATTTTGAGTTGTCTGTGAGAAATAGTGATTGTCAATGATTAACAAAGTAATCTGTAATTGTAGAATTGCGGCGATAACTTACAGCGTACTACAAAGTACAATATCGTACATTTTAATAATAAATACTTAGACATTCAGCATAACCTACTAAGTATATTAAAGTAAAAAAAACGATTATTTTCGGTATTAATTTGGAAAACAGCCCAAATCGAGATCGCTTTATAGATAAAATAAACTTATTATTTCTTTGATGTAATAGTTATTATTTGTATTTTTTGCTAATTGTCAGATATCTAATTTTTGTTATCTATAATGACTAAAGTTATGATGAGTGCCAAAAAGATAGCTAACACAATTAATGTCAAGCCTAAAATTACATTAAGAAGTGTCATGTCGAGCTAACTTGTAATTAACAATTATGCCGAAAATCGATTTTATTCAGGAATAGTAAATAGCGGTAACAATGATTTTTGAGTAAATAATAACTTAGAGAAGAAGTTCAGTATAACGTCATTAAAGTGACTACAAGGAATATTTTGTATCAATAAAACTACAGCGTCACAATGAATATTGAAGAAACGTTAGCCATAGTAGATAATCTTGTTCAACCGCAAAGATTAAGTACATTGCAAGAGATGATTTTTCGTGAATGTTGGGAGGGAAAAACTTATCAACAAATTGCGGAAAATTCTGATTATGATGCTGATTATATTAGAGTAGTCGGTTCTCGACTGTGGCAAAGCTTAACAGAAGCTTGCGAAGAAAAAGTAACAAAAAATAACTTTCGCTCTATTTTGAGGCAGCAATCCCGACAAAATATAACTAATAATATACCTTTAGAGTTACCTGATGGGCCAATAGCTGCTGTTTCTAACTTTTATATCGAACGACCACCCATTGAAGAAATTTGTCGGCTAGAAATTGCTAAACCAGGAGCGTTAGTTCGTATCAAAGCAGCGAAGAATATGGGAAAAAAGTCACTGCTTAGAAGGATACTAGCAGACGAAGAGTCTAAGTACAACACAGTAAAACTCAGTCTGCAACAAGTTGATAGCAAAATTATCAATAATTTTAGTCAGTTAATACGTTGGTTTTGTGCTAATTTGTGTTCTGCTTTAGAAATAGAAAATATTATTGATGAATATTGGGACAAAGATTTAGGAATTAAGGTTAGTTGCACTTCTTATTTACAAGACCATATTTTAGATCAGCTAGATAAACCTTTAGTACTAGCATTAGATAAGCTACATCTAATTTTTGAACACACAGAAACTGCTCAAGAGTTTCTATCTTTGTTGCGTTTTTGGCATGAAGAGGCAAATAATTTACTTATCTGGCAAAAGTTACGTTTAATTGTTATTCAGTCTACAGAAAGCTATGTTCCTTTGAATTTTAACCAATCACCCTTTAATGTGGGATTACCCGTCACTCTTCCTGAATTTAATCGAGAGCAAATGATGGACTTAGCTCAAAGACATCAACTTGATTGGAGAAAAAGTGCGGATAGCGATAATCTCACAACTTTAATGAATTTGATTGGGGGTCATCCTTATTTGGCAAGGTTAGCTTTTTATAATTTGGCAAAGTATAATCTAACTCTACAAGAATTAGTGGCAAATGCTCCCACTGAAACCAGTATTTATCGTGATATTTTACGCTATTATTTAGCAATTTTTTATAATAAACCAATGTTGGCTCAAGCATTTAAAAAGGTAATTTCATCATATGAACCGATCCAGCTTGAATCAATTACTGCATATCAGTTAGAAAGTTTGGGTTTAATAAAGCTAAAAGGGAATGAAGCGATTGCTAGCTTTCAATTGTATCGGCTATATTTCAAGGATAGACTGAATAATTTGTAGTTTTTTTTAAGGACTTTTGAGATAGGGCATTATTCAGTAATAAATAATAACAAGCACTCAACAACCACATAATGAAGTCAGAAGGTAGAAGCCAAGATAAGGAAGTTGAAGGAGCAATACTTTAACCTATTACCTCTTTCCCCTTTACTTATGACCTCCCAAAGACTAACCAATCCCTTTATTCTGTTTCTAAAACTTGTTCTAAATGTTCGATGATATTTTCAAAATTAAAGTCATCTAGTAAATGATGTAACCAGTCGCCAATGGTTCGATCTTGTTCTGTAATATGGGTAATAATTTGAGTTGTTTGTTCTTGATCGAGGCATAAGCTAGCTTGATATAGACTACTTAAAGTAGCTTTATCTATTTGAGATAGTTTTTGGTTAATTGTTTCTTTGTTTAGAGATTCATAGTTTTTGGCTAATTGGTTTTTCTGAGAATTAGGAGTAATGATTTGATAAATGTAGTCAATTTTTAAATGCTTGGCGATCGCTGTAAAGAGGGCTGATTCGGGGAAAGGTTTATGCATAAAATCATTACAACCAAGTTCTAATATTTCATGGCGACTTTCTTCAAAAGCACTGGCGGTTAAAGCAATAATAATTGGGTTTGATAACTGAGATTCTTGAGCGATCTTTCTAATCTGTTTGGTTGCTTTGTAGCCATTTAGGATCGGCATTTGCATATCCATTAAAATTAAATGAGGTTGCCACTGCTGCCAAGCTGAGATCGCGTCTTTGCCATTGGCTGCTTGTAATACCTGAAAACCGACTTCTTCGAGTAAGGTTACCAGTAATAAACGACTATCATCGGAGTCATCTACTACTAAAATACGGCGATCGCGAAATTGGGGTTCTAACCCAATAACCTGATATTCAGGAGTATTTTCTACTGAGGTAGTTTCACTAATAGTCATCGGGATTGTAAATTGGAATGTACTACCCTTGCCCAGTTCTGATTTTACAGTTATTTTTCCGCCTAAAACTGCAACGAAAGTATTACTAATGGCTAATCCTAAACCCGTTCCTTGTTGTGATTTTTTACCGCTAGAAGTTTGAGTAAAAGCTTCAAAAAGAGAATTTAATTCTTCTGGAGCAATACCTTCTCCTGTATCGCAAACTTCAAAGCAAATCTTGATTGTTGTTTGCTGGGTTGCAGATTTTCCCTCCATCAATGATACTCTTAAAGTCACAGTTCCTTTATGGGTAAACTTGATAGCGTTGTTCAGTAAATTAATCAGAATTTGACGAATTTTTTGGAGATCGCTATTGACATATTGTGGTAGCAAATTCACAATTTCAAATTTCAGAGTTATATCCTGAGACTCTGCTTTGAGCATAAACATCTCTTTGATGTCTTTTAACATCTCTTGCAGGTCAAAATCATGTTTTTGAAGGGTGATTTTCCCTGCTTCAATTTTGGACATATCGAGGATGTCGTTAATCAGGTTTAGTAAATGTTCTCCACTACGATTAATAATGTCTAGGGTTTCTTTTTGCTTAGTGGTGGTTGCTTTATTGCGTCTCATCAATTGACTGAAACCAATAATGACATTTAGAGGTGTTCGTAATTCATGACTCATTTTTGCCAAGAATTCACTTTTAGCACTATTAGCTAAGTCTGCTTCTTTTTTGGCTATTTCTAGTGCCTGACGTTGTTTTTGCTCTTTTTCTAGTAATCTAGCTTGGGCTAAAGCAATACCTACTTGTACTGCTACTTCTTCTAGGAGATCGATTTCTTCATCTGTCCACACCCGATAGCGATCGCATTGATGAACTTCAATAAATCCATTGGGCTTACCGTGATAAGATGTCCTAATTGCCAACATCGACTTTAACTGTACCTTTTGATAGAGAGATAAAATGTTAGCTAAAACAGGTTCTTCATAGATGTTAGGAGAAGAAATCGCTTTGTCTGCTTTCAGAATCACTTCGAGATAGGTATTATTTTTAACAGAAATTTCCATTCCCCACAGGGAAGTAAAGCTAACTTCCAAATGTTCGGCAACTAAAGGAATATGAAGACTAGAATCAACATCATAACTATAGATAGCACAGCGATTGGCTTGAAAAGCTAGACCAATTTGGGACGCAGCGATTTGAAAAATACTTTGACTATCAAGGCTTTGGCGAATTTCGTAAGTAATTTGACTCAGTAATAGTTCTCTTTGTAACTGTTTTGCCAGAACCGCTTCTGCTTGTTTTCGTTCTGTAATATCTCGGCAAACACAAATCAGATTACCATCACGGGCAATAGTTAGAGTAACTTCCGTATCAAAATGACTACCATTGTGATGAATTGCTTTAAGTTCCCCCCGCCAAGAGCCTATTTGCTCCAAAATCGTAAAAGCTTCTGCTTTGATGTTTTGTATTTGTTCGGGAAGATAGAGACTATGCCAGTTTTTCCCTAATAATTGTTGAGGATCGCTATAGCCAAAAAGCTCTACATGAGACTGATTGAGATAGATATATTTGCCTTGTTCTAAAATTGCCATCCCATCAGAGGTGGTTTCAATGGCTGCTAATTGTCTTTGTAGCTGTTGGTTTTGACGGTTGAATTGAATTTTTTGGATGGTTTCTTGTTCTAATAATTTAGCTTGGGCGATCGCAACACCTACTTGGGCTGCTACGGCTTCTAAGAGATCGATTTCGTCTTGTGTCCATTGACGATGGCGATCGCATTGATGTAAATTTAAACAACCATTGATTTCTCCTTGAGAAGAAGTACGCACTGTTAAGAGCGATCTTAATTGAATTTGACGATAGGTAGATACTGCTGATGATAATAAGTCAGTACGATAAACATCCGAAAAACTGACTGCTCCTTCTTGAGCAAAAATCGCCCCCAAATAAAGATTGTTTTTGGGAGGAAGTTCTAAATCTAAAATTCGCGGAAAATTACTGGTACAGTATTCTGCCACAATAGGGGAATTAGAGGTAATTGCCCCTTCATAAGTAACCAGATAACAGCGATCTACTCCAAAAGTTTTACCAATTAAATCTACTGTGGTTTGAAAGATGGTTTTTGTATTGAGGCTACTGCGAATCTGATAGACAATTTCTTCAAGTAAAATCGCTTTTTTTAACTGCTGGCTTAAAGTTGCTTGAGCAGAGGCTCGTTTTCTAGCTTCCAGAGCCAATGTAATTAAATCGGCAGTAGAACGCAAAAAGGTTTCATCTTCCAAACTCCAATCACGATGAGTACCTACCTGTTCCAAAGAGATAATGCCAATTTTTTCCCCTGCAAGATAAACAAAAGTGTTCATCATTGAGTAGATATTGAGGGGTTTAAGATAAGAGTTGGCTAATTCTTGAGTTCTGGGGTCGATGCTAGCTTTTTGAGCGGAAATAGTACCTTCAGTTTGTAAAATTTGAAAATAATGAGGATAATCTGCTAAGTAGATTTCTTGATTTTTAGTGTGTCTATCTAAGCTCAATTCGTAAAGGTTGCCACATTTTAACTTGGTTTTGCGACCCTTAAAAAACCAAATACTGACTCGCTCTACCTCCATAATATCAGCGATCGCTTTAGTAATGGCTTGAAAGGCAATATCCGCTTTTCCTTGGTGAATGGCGGGGTTTTTAGTTAATTCTTTGAGGACTAAATTTTGCTTTTGTAACTGCTTGGCTTTTTGATGTAACAGTATTTCTGTTTGTTTCCTTTGTTGAAGGGCTGCTTGTTGTTCGCTGATATCTTTCACCACCACAGAGATCAGGCTTTCTCCTGATGTGGTATTAATCCAGTAGACGGTTACATTAGTCCAAACTTCGTAGCCATCATGGTGCAAACAGCGTTTTTCTAAAGTATATTTGGCAATTTTCCTTTCCTGTAACTGGCGCATTTTATTCGCTGAGAGAGGAAAATCTTCAGGATGAGTAATCTCTAAAAATTTCTTTTGACACAAATCTTGCTCTGGATAGCCCAAAATTTCGCAAAGTTCTGGGTTAACCTGAATAAAACGAGTTGTAATCGGCTCGATTTCCCCAATCCCAATAGCTGTTTCTTCAAAAATAGTGCGATAACGGTCTTCACTAACTTGTAACGCTTTTTCGGCTTGCAGACGCTCTGTGACATCTTCTAAAATTCCTAAAATACCGTATACATGACCTTCAGTATCTTTTAGAGGTACTTTACTGGTATCGAGCCAAATTTGTTCTTTTTGGGCATTTTGCTGAGTTTCAATAAGGTGATACTGAGGAGTACGATTCTTCATGATTTTGAGATCGCTTTGTCTAATTGCCTCAGATTCTTCTTTTGTCTCAAAAAAATCATAGTCTGTTTTACTCACAATATCTTGAGGGTCATCTAAACCCATTTGTCGAGCAAAAGAGCGATCGCAACCCTGAAAAACTAAATTATGATCTTTCCAAAAAACTGTCTGAGGAATAGTATCAATAATATTTTGTAAAATTTGCTGGGTTTTTTGCTGTGATTTTAAGTAATTCTGTGCTTTTTTCTGTTCTTGATGCAATTTGGCTTCTAGAGAAGCAACTTTCTTTTGAAGACGCTCAATTTGTTGTTTAGCTTCCAGGGAAATTTGAGGTTGCTCTGAATTAGATTGAGCTTCTGTCGTCATAACCGATTGCAAATTACTTTTGTTAGTTGTTAGTTGCTGTTTGGTAATGGTTTTTAATTTCAGAGAAAAAAGCAGTGTTTCTCTACCTTTCTGGCTCACCCAATTAACTTAATGTCAAAATATTGAATAGTTATGAGCGAGAGATATTTGAATACCAATTATTCTATTTTTAACCTATAAACTATGTAGTCGCATTACTAACGACTGTACAGACGCGATATTCGCGTCTCTAACAATTAACCACTAACAAACCTTCATGATAATCAGGGTCATATCGTCTTTGCTGGAGCTAGACTGACCCATAAATTTTTCTACCCGCTCAAAAAGATATTCTAAAATTTCATCGGTAGTAGATAGGTTTTCACATCCCCATTGGAAAGCATCGCGGAGATTTTCTTCATCAAAGCGATCGCCATTAGCATTCACTGCATCGGTAAAGCCATCAGTGTAATACATGATAATGTCGCCAGAATTTAAAGTCACTGTATCATCTTCATATTCTGATTCCATATCTAAGCCAATCAGCATTCCCCAAGTATCTAATTTTTGCAACTTTTGAGAACTTGCTGTCCACCACAGAGGCGGATTGTGAGCTGCATTAGTAAAAGAAAGCTGACGAGTTTGGGGGTTATATTCTGAGTAAAACATACTCACAAAACGATGGGAATTTTCCAGATCGGCATACATAACACGATTGAGGTGTTGCATGATTCGAGCAGGACTATGACGGTTGAGGACTTCGGCTCTTAACATTCCTCTGGTCATTGTCATAATTAAACCCGCAGGAACACCTTTACCCATAACATCCCCAATCACAATACTCCAGGGGACTAAAGAAGCCTCTTTTGGTTCGTGTTGACCAATTTGATCGTAATTAGTGGGAATAAAATCATAGTAGTCTCCCCCTACTCGATTAGCGGTTTGGCATTTTGCAGCAATTTTTACTCCCTGAATTTGGGGACACTCTGTAGGTAAAAGTCTGACCTGAATTTCTGAAGCGATTTCCAATTCGCGGTCTTGTCTTTCTTTGGAGCGTAACTTAACTGTCAGATCGTGATTTGCGATCGCAACTGCGGTTTGATCGGCGACTAACTGTACCAGTTTGCGTCTGGTAGGAGTCCATTCATAATCGCGTTCGTTACTAAAAACATAAAGACGACCCTGTTCGACATTTTTGACAATTACAGGAGTACCATAAACTTTTGTTTTACTACTTAATTCGCGAACAATACTTTCATCTAATAAATTGGCTACCAAAGAAGATGATTGAGAGACTATTTTCCCAGTAGTAGTGTTGAGATTGTAAATTACTTTTTCTAAGGCTCGACGTACTTCTCTTCCTAACTCATGGTTTTGGCAATGAATTTGTTCTAAACGAACACGATCTTCATCGTCATACAATATAAGAGAACCTCCTACTGCATCAGTAACTCTAGCTGCCATTAAAGGAGTTAATTCTAAAAACTGATTGAGGTTACTAAAGCTACGTAAGGCAAAACCAAGAGAACTTAGTAAGTCTTGAATTTTTGTTTGTTCTTTTTGTAGAGAGTAAATTAACTCTTTAAGAACCATAACAGAGCTTTTTTCGCCTTCTAAAGAAGAATTAGGAGACTGGTTACTATTATTAGAAAATGGTTGAGGGAATGGTATTACAGTCATCGCCTCGATGGTTAAATAAACTATTTTTAAAACATTTAGCTACACAGTGTTTCAGGCTATTAATAACTTATATCTGAGTTATTTTTAAAGTTAAACTAATTAATAAAGTGAACGCACTGCTTTTAAGGCAAGTACTGTTCATACCATCAATTATTATCTTTAACCTTGTTTGCAGGTAGCTTGCAAATTAGCCTTGGCTGTTCAGGAGTTGGTTAATCATAACTCTAATTATCTTCGCTGCCAAGATTTTTCATTAACAGTAATTAGAAATTATCAAATTTTTATGATAACTGTTTAGCCGTTTAATAAAGCTTCAACAAATTCATAACTAGAGAAAGGACGCAAATCTTCAATTCCTTCTCCCACACCTACAAAGCGAATGGGTAAATTGAGTTGTTGCGCGATCGCTAAAGCCACACCCCCTTTGGCACTACCGTCGAGTTTAGTAAGAACCACTCCACTTAGTTGAGCAACTTCACTAAATACTTGAGCTTGATAGAGGCTATTTTGACCTAGGGTAGCATCAATTACTAATAATGATTCTATTTTGGAATTGGGGGCATTTTTATCCACCACACGTCTGATTTTAGCTAATTCGTCCATTAAATTTTTCTTATTTTGCAATCTACCAGCAGTATCTACTAAAAGTAAGTCAGTATCGCGGGATTTAGCTGCGGAAATGGCATCATAAACGACGGCTGCGGGGTCAGTATTTTTTCCTGGGTTAGCAATGACTTCGGTATCAGTCCGCTCCCCCCAAACTTGCACCTGCTGTACTGCTGCTGCGCGGAAAGTATCGGCTGCTGCGATCAAACAATTGTAACCAGAGGTTTTCGCTAAATTGGTGAGTTTGCCAATGGTGGTAGTTTTTCCCGCACCGTTGACTCCTGTTAAGAGCCAAATATTTAAGATATCTTGTTCGGGTACAAAGTCATTATTATCTTGTCCTTGGAGAGGTTTATCGAGTATTTCTTGGAGAATAGTTTTGAGATATGCGATCGCTTGTTCGGGGGGTAAGGCTTCTTCTTTCAGTTTTTCCTGTAAAGTTTCTACTATATAATCTGTGGCTTCAATCCCGATATCTGCTTGCAACAATAAAGCTTCTATTTCCTCTACAGCATCCTTATTTAAAGGTCCTTGACCCACTACTGCTTTGAGCTGCACTATCAAGCCACGGCGAGTTTTACCCAGTCCTTGACGTAACTTGGTAAGCCAATTAATTTCTTCAACAGAAATATCTTCTGGGCTTCTTCCCTGTTGTGCTAGTACTTTAGCCGACCAGACAAAATCCTCATCTAATTCTGGTTCGGGTTCGATTTCAGCGATCGCAGTTTCTTTGAGTTTTTCTAATCCCTGAGATTTTTGCATCCACGCAGGAACATTAGTAGGGGCTTCTATTGTTTCTTCCTCTGTAACAGATTCTACTACTGTTTCTTCTGTAGCGTTTTTTGACTCAATCTCAGTAATGATTTCTCTTGATTTTTCTGGTATCTGGGTTTCTTCTGTTTCAGAAATCCGCTCGGTTTTTGTGGTTTCTTCGGCGATATCTTCGGCAACTGCTTCTTGTACTGCGGTTTCTTTTATGTCAGAGACAGGTTCAGTTTCAGTTGTTTCTTCTATGGGACTGGTTTCTAATTCTGTAGCAGAGGTTTGAACTTCTTCCTTTTTCTCTTGAATATTCTGGTAAGCAACTTTCGCCCAGGCTAAATAGTCTTCTTGGGTTTTCGTTGCTGTCTCTGTTGTCGTTTCTGTAGATTCAGTATTAGATACTTCTTGAATTTGAGGAGTAGTTTTTGGCTCTTCTTGCTTTGCTTTATCGTTACGGCGAAACCAGTTGAACATGAGGAAGTAAATTGTAAATTTATTATGATAATTCTTATTCTAATTTTCTGATAATAACAAGGTTTAGTATCAAAAGAGGAAAGATAAATTACGGATAACCACCAACCAAAAACCAACTACTAACATAGAGATACTGACAATTCCTTATTCCTCGTTCCCAATTCTTTCTTTCTTAATCAATAGCTAATACGATAAATAACACTGTTGCCATCTTCAGCCAAGAGTAAACTGCCATCGGGTAACACTAATAATCCCACAGGAAGTCCCCAGGTAGTAGGAACAGTCGGATTTTTTAAAAAACCCTGAAGAAAATCTTCGTAATAGCCCAAAGGTCGATTATCCTCCCCAAAAGGAACAAAAACTACTTTATAACCCGTTCCTCGGCTACGATTCCAAGAACCACGAAAAGCGACAAATGCCCCATTACGATAACGTTCGGGAAACTGTTGACCATCGTAAAATTGTAAACCAAAAGCAGCAGAATGAGCTTGAAACAAAACATCAGGGGTCACAGTTTTTGCTGCAAGATCGGCTCTTTCACTGACACCGCCCTTTGTTCGGCGAGGATCGAGAAGTTGAGGGGTCAAATAGGCATAGGGCCAACCATAAAAACCTCCTTGTTCTACCCTAGTAAAGTAATCTGGCACTAGGTTATCTCCTAATAGCTCGCGCTCATTCACCGTAGTATATAGTTCCTGGGTAACAGGGTGAAAATCCATACCTACAGGATTACGTAAACCATTAGCATAAGTTTCTCTTGCTGAGCCGTCCAAATTCATGACTTGAATCGAAGCACGAGGTAATGCTTCAGACTCAACATTAGAGCGAGAACCCACTGAAACATAAAGCTTTTGATCCTCAGGAGCGATAACCAAGTTGCGAGTCCAGTTTTGGTTGTAACCACCTGGTGTTAATTGCGTAATTTCCGTTCCTTCACCAGTTAAGGCTTTTTGTCCTGGCTGATAATCAAAGCGCAAAACATTTTCTGTATTTGCCACATAAAAACTGTCATCAGTAAAAGCCATTCCTAAAGGTTGATTAATTCCATTAGCATTTGTAGCAAATACTCGGCTAGTTTCGGCTACTCCATTTTCATCTTGATCTTGTAGCAGAAGCAAACGATTATAATAAGACTCAGCTACTACCACGTCTCCTTCGGGGGTTAGAGCCATCCATTGAGGTCGATTGACATTGGTAGCAAACACATTAACTTTAAATCCTTGAGGAACTTGTAAAGTAGGATTTTTAGGGATGGCAATAGTTTTGGGTGGTCTACTGGCAGATTCTGTTTCGTAAGGTTGGGGTAAATCTTTAATCTCGAGCGATTTTGGTGCTACTTCTAGTACTTCTGTCTGAATAAAAGAAGGCTTATTGTCTGTAGTTATACTTCCTTGCTGGGCTGATTCCGCAGTACAGGCGATCGTACTAAATAATAATAAACCATAATAGCTAATTCTAACTGTTCCAAATATCTTACTCATTCCCCGATAATTGATTATTAATTACTGTTATTTAGGAACACTATGAAACTCACCACAGTTTGCTTATTATTTTCTTTTACTTTTTATTGTAGGTCTGCTCAAGCTTTACCACCACCAGAAGATACTCCCGAAGAAATTTTACGTACTGAAATTATCTTAAACGGGCGATCTCCTATTGATAACCAACCCCTTACTGCTTCAGAATACGCCAAAATACAAGAACGCATCGCTCAAAGTAAATTCAGTACCCCGATCGATCCCAAAATCAGAGAATTAATTTTTTTATTACGACTCAGAAAATTCTTGAGAACTGTAACCCCATTTTGACAGTAATTATGTTCTCTTTCTACATAAAGTTTTTCTATTGAACACAAAAGTCGTTAAAGTATGTATAAAAATATTTTCAAAATTAACAAATTATTAACTTTAAAAATCCTAGTAGCTTAATGTCCTCAACTATTGCTCCTGAACAAGTCAATCAAGTCGTTAACAATCTGCATCAAAATCCTTTTGAAGTTCTTGGTTGTCATCCTTTAAACAGTAATGGAGATGGCAAAAGCTGGGTTGTTAGAGCTTATCTTCCTAAAGCTCAATCAGCTTCGGTAATCTGCCCAGAAGAAAGAACTGAGTACCCGATGCATTCCGAGCATCATCCCCACTTTTTCGTTTGCATCATTAATACTCCCCAAATCACTAACTATCAAATACGCATTAAACAGGATAGTCATGAAAAAGTCATTTACGATCCTTACGGTTTTGACACTCCTTCAATAACAGATTTTGATATTCATCTTTTTGCCGAAGGAAATCATCATCGTATTTACGAAAAGCTAGGAGCGCACCCAGCAACCACAGGGGGAGTTGCTGGAGTCTACTTCGCTGTCTGGGCTCCTAATGCCAGAAATGTCTCTGTTTTAGGAGATTTTAACGATTGGGATGGTAGAGAACATCAAATGGGCAATCGTGGCAACGGTATCTGGGAACTATTTATTCCTCAGCTAGGCATTGGTACGAGCTATAAGTATGAAATTAAAAACTGGGAAGGACATATTTATGAAAAATCCGATCCCTATGGTTTTCAACAAGAAGTTAGACCAAAAACGGCTTCGATTGTGGCAGATTTGGACAGTTATCAATGGCACGATGATGCTTGGCTGGAAAAACGCCGTCATAGCGAACCTTTAAATCAACCTATTTCTGTTTATGAAGTTCATTTAGGCTCTTGGCTACACGCTTCCTCGGAATCAAAAACCCCACTACTTTCAGGAGCATCTGAGCCAGTAACAGTTTCGGAATTAAAGCCAGAAGCTCGTTTTTTGAGTTATTACGAACTGGTAGATAAACTAGTTCCCTATGTTAAAGAACTAGGTTACACCCATATTGAATTATTACCGATCGCCGAACACCCTTTTGACGGTTCTTGGGGCTACCAAGTAACAGGATACTATGCTCCTACTTCTCGCTATGGTAATCCCGAAGACTTGATGTACTTCATCGATAAGTGTCATGAAAATGATATTGGGGTACTTGTAGATTGGGTACCAGGACATTTTCCTAAAGATGGTCATGGTTTGGCTTTCTTTGATGGTACTCACCTTTATGAATACGCCGATCCCCGTAAGGGAGAACACAAAGAATGGGGAACCTTAATTTTTAACTACGGTCGAAATGAAGTTCGTAACTTTTTAGTTGCTAATGCTCTTTTCTGGTTTGATAAATATCATATTGATGGTATTAGGGTAGATGCTGTAGCTTCGATGCTCTATCTTAATTACGATCGCAAAGATGGTGAATGGATAGCTAACGAATACGGTGGTTGTGAAAACCTCGAAGCTGCGGATTTCTTACGCCAAGTAAATAGTTTGTTATTCAGCTACTTCCCTGGAACACTTTCTATTGCCGAAGAATCCACCTCTTGGCCAATGGTATCTTGGCCTACCTACACTGGTGGTTTGGGCTTTAATCTCAAATGGAATATGGGCTGGATGCACGATATGTTGGATTATTTCAGCATGGATCCCTGGTTTCGTCAGTTTCATCAAAACAATATCACTTTCAGTATGTGGTATCACCACAGTGAAAACTATATGCTGGCACTCTCCCATGATGAGATAGTTCACGGTAAGAGTAACATCGTTGGCAAATTTCCAGGGGATGAATGGCAAAAATTTGCGAACATTCGTTGTCTATTCAGCTATATGTTTGCCCACCCAGGGAAAAAAACCATGTTTATGAGCATGGAGTTTGGTCAATGGAGCGAATGGAATGTCTGGGCAGATTTAGAGTGGCATTTGTTACAGTACGACAGCCATAAGAACCTCAAACAGTTTTTTGCCGAGTTGAATCAAATGTATAAGAGCCAACCCGCTCTTTATGATAGAGACTATGAAGAACCAGGTTTTGAATGGATTGATTGCAGTGATAACAGTCATAGCGTGGTTTCCTTTATTCGTCGCAGTCAGGATCCCAATGAGTTTTTAGTAGTGGTTTGTAACTTCACTCCTCAGCCTCACAGCCATTATCGTGTGGGAGTTCCTGAAGCTGGATTCTATGGGGAAATCTTTAATAGTGACGCGAAGAAGTATGGTGGTAGCAATATGGGGAATTTAGGTGGTAAGTGGACTGATGAATGGTCATTCCACAATTTGCCCTATTCTTTAGATTTATGTTTACCTCCTTTGGCTGTTGTCATCTTTAAGTTAGATCGTCCTCAAACCACCAAAGTTCAAAAAATGTCTTAAAATCGCGTAGCGATTAGCTTTCTTGCTATTAGCTATTAGCTACAAGCAAGCAAGTGTGGGGGCAATTTTACCCACCACCTAGCCTTATTCCACTATGCACGAAGTGGAGGAATTAAACAAAGCTTACAGCTATAAGCCTAAAGCCTATCGCTGGATAAAACTTGCTCGTCAACACGGGAATCCCATTCGTCCCGTCAAGCGGGATAATATCAGGGCGGGATAATAAGGCTAAATGGAATAGCGCGACAGTCTTGCAGAAGGGTTTCCCGACCCAGAGAACTGTCGCCAGAATGCAAGCGAGCCTTTGAGCATCAAGAAGCATTCGGTAAGTCCGCGAATGGGCGAGGTCTCCAAGGGAAGTTTAAGTTGGGCATTTGCCCCAAATGCGATGGGGATAAATACCCAATATGACGGGTGTAAACACGAAGATGCGTCGAGTGTAAACGTCTTACGGCGATATTATCACACTTGATGGGACGCGGGTCTTCCGTCATTTCCTCCCGTCAAATTGTTTACTGATACTCTGTTCCTTTTTCAGACAGACAATAGTTACCTGAAAAATTTTTTTATAATTAATAAATTGAATTTGATATCACAGGTACAATAATTAATAGCAATAATAACTAAAGCCTATGAGTGAGCAAACAGGAGAAATAGAACAACAAAATTTCCCTAGTAAAGTGGAGATCTCAATTAATCTGGACTCTGACGTTTTAGAACAGTTAAAGCTGCTTACTAACGATCCTAGTCGAACTATCGAAAATGCTATTAAACAATGGCTTAAGGGAGAGCGAGAAATTAGTGGTGATTTAACTCGTACTTTTCGCCGTAATCCGCCTTTACCACCGCGAGGAGAATGGAATGATTAGTTAATACTTGGTGTTATTATGAGAAAGCGTTATTTTAATGCCTATATATCCCCAGTTATTCCCAAATATTTTTTTAATATAGGTGGTATGCATGATTATGGGCTGTCAAATAACAACCTTGAACTTTCTGAATCTATTGATAAAATAGTACTCTATATTAAGCATCTGAAACTTTTTTACAGAAACTCAAGTATCTAAGTTAAAACCTATTTGCAGTTTAAAGATGTCCCTTAGTTGGATATCTGTAGGTTATAGTTTCAGGAAAGAGATTGCAAAATCACAAATTACTTTGCCGTTAATAATGCGACTTTGTGACTCACACCAAGCCAAAGCGGCAAAGACAGCACGTGACCCTTGCTTAAAATACTCTCACAATAAACCCAAGATATCTGCTGATGTTTGCTGGATTTAACTCAGAATTAGTAAATGATAGACCTCCCACAGAACAGGTCAACTCTATGCATTGGCAAAATTTGGGTGCAGAATTAGTTTTTACTCAAGATAGCTTGGGAGTATATATTTCTTTTTGGTGGGCAAAATCTTCACAATATGAGTTACAAAACGATCGCTTAGTAGGCTCTGGTTGTGAAGATATTTTTATTCCTTTAGACGTTAAAGCCTACATTGACAAAATAAAGCGAGTTCTTAAACAAAGATTACCAGAACAGTGTTATTGTTTGTTTCGCTATCAAGATCGTTCGTTTGCGTTTGAGTTAATTATTAGCCCCATATTACCCCCAGAAGGCGAGCCAAATGTTGTGTTGGTGATGGGTCATCTCTTGAAAGAAACAGAGGTGTTTCCCACCAGTCACGAAAAATCGCTGATGCCTATTTATAGCTATCAAAAGCTATTAACTCGAATTACCCGTCAAATTCGTCGTAGCTTGAATTTAGATACTATTTGGCAACAAACAGTAGATAGTTTAGGTGAAGTTTTTTCTGTGAGTCGCTGTTTGATTTTGTCCCATAACCTACAGAAAACCCATTTAAAGGTAGAAGCAGAATATCATCAACCAGAGTTGGACTCTATTTTAGGCTATACTTTTGATTGGCAAACAGAGCCTTATTTTCAGCAAGCTCTAGATATTTCCGATCCCATTGCAGCAGATCGTTTAGTTGATGATTCTTTTGATGCTAAGTCGATTTTGATGGTCGCTACTTGCTATAACAATCAAAATAATGCGATTATCTGTTTACAACAGTGCGATCGCCATCGTAGTTGGACTACCGCAGAAATTGAATTACTCAAAGAATTAGCCGAACACGTGGGAACGGCGATCGCTCATGCCAAACTTTACCAAGAATTAGAAATTGCTAGCATCCAAGCAGAAGAAGCCAATCGTCTTAAAAGTGACTTTTTAGCTAATACATCCCACGAATTACGTACCCCCCTCAATGGCATTATTGGCTTTCTGAAGCTACTTTTAGAAGGGATGGCGGATAATCCAGAAGAACAGCGCGAGTTTATTCAAGAAGCTTATCGTTCCTCGCTGCATTTGCTGAATTTGATTAATGACATTCTCGATATTGCCAAAATAGAAGCAGGAAAGATGGAATTAGAGCTAGCCGATGTCGAGTTAGAAGAGCTATTCCAAGATGTTGATAATTTAATCCGTACCCAAGCAGAGCAAAAAAATATTAGTTTCCAAATTAAGTACCCTGCTACTTTAACTCCTGTAACTATTTATGGTAATTATCAGCGTTTGCTACAGGTGATGCTTAATTTAGCGGGTAATGCGATTAAATTTACCCATGAAGGAGGAGTTGTGATTAATGCGGAAATCGGTAGCAAAAAGTTAACTCACAACGATCAGCAGTTTCCTGGTATGGTCAAAATCAGCGTTGCAGATACAGGAATTGGTGTCTCTTTAGAAAAACAAAATAAGTTATTTGAAAACTTCTTTCAGGTGGATGGTTCTCACACCAAATCCTATGGCGGTACTGGTTTGGGTTTAGCAATTTCCCAAAAGTTGGTAGAAGCAATGGGAGGAACAATTTCTTTTTACAGTATGGGAGAAGATTTAGGCTCTACTGTTACTTTTACTGTTCCTTTGAATCATTTACCAGTGATGAAAACCATTCAGTAATTTTCTTCGTTAGTGGTTAGTGGTTCATGGTTCGTGATAACTCATCGATAAATTACGCTGAGGGATCGAGCCTCATTGGTTCACGCTGGGGTGTGTTTACGTGGTGTATTCTGCATTGATTTCGATATACTTATAAGTCAGATCGCAACCCCAAGCAGTACCTTTACCAGAGCCACTACCAATTATGACATCAATTAAAACGGTATCTCCTTCTAGGTATTCCCCTTCGGCTGCTTGTTTAAGATAATTACTCGCAGCATTGCGGTCGAATTCTAAGGGTTGACCATTATCCATCAAAGCTATATCTCCTAGCTTGATACTCAATTCATCCTGATGAAATTTGACTCCCGCTCTACCCGCAGCAGCCCCAATACGCCCCCAGTTAGGATCTCGTCCGAAAACGGCGGATTTGACCAATGATGAGCCAGCAATTGTCCTTGCTACAGTAGAAGCATCGTTATTATTGAGTGCGCCAGAAACTTGTACCTCAATCAGACAGGTTGCTCCTTCTCCATCACGAGCGACCGCTTTAGCTAAATACTGACAAACTTCTGTTAGCATGGCTTCTAGATTTTCGGCATTTTTGCCCATGGAAGTAATCGCACTGGTGCGGGACTGTCCATTAGCCAGAGCAATTACACAATCGTTGGTGCTGGTGTCTCCATCTACTGTAATTTGATTAAAGCTAGAATCTACTGCTCTTTTCAACATTTCTTGCCAGAGATTGCTAGAAACCACCGCATCACAAGTAATAAAACAAAGCATAGTTGCCATATTAGGATGAATCATTCCCGAACCTTTGGCAATGCCTCCGATGCGTACTGGACGACCTTCAATCATAGTTTCTAAAGCAATTTCTTTAGTCACTAAATCGGTGGTGATAATCGCTTTAGCTGCATCTTCCCCTCTATCAGCAGCCATCTCATTGACTAACTTGGGAATTCCTTCTCTGAGTGCATCCATTTTAATGCGCTGTCCGATTACTCCTGTGGAAGCGAGGAGAATTTCTTTGGGAGAGATACTTAATTCTTGAGCTAATAATTCTGCACTTGTGAGGGCATCTTGCCAACCTAGTTCTCCTGTACCAGCATTAGCTTGTCCTGCATTACAGAGAATGGCTCGCATACTGCTTTGATCTTGTAAGACTTGGCGACAGTAATCAACACAAGCAGCCCTCACTTGAGAGGTAGTAAATACGCCCGCAGCAATCGCCTCTGTGTCTGATAAGATCAAGGCTAAATCTGGTGCGCCAGAAGCCTTTAACCCAGCTACAATACCCGATGCTTTGTATCCTTTAGGTGCAGTTACGCCCCCTGCTACTATCTGCCAATCTGTCATGATTCTTTACAATCAGAAAAATTATCTTATTTATCGAAACTGCGTATTTTATTTTAATAACGTAGCTTCTTTACATCCACGTGATTATACCTTTTTGTGATACTGTAATATAGCTTATTGGTTCCAATTGGGAACAGTCATTGGAAGTAATGGGGAAAGTTTGGTGAAAATCCAACGCTGTCCCGCAACTGTAATGAGACGAGCGACCCCGCATGGCGCGAAAGACCCTAAAGAACTAGCTTTGCGTCGCACAAAGGAACGCGCGAGATATTCTCTACCATCTCTAAGTCAGAATGCCCGCCAATAAATAACTAAATAACTTTGAGCAATTTTCTGCGAGGTACAGAATAGTGTTATTTTCGAGTTTCAAGTATAAAGCGATCGCGAATCTAGAAACATCTGCGATCGCTTTTGGTTTAATTTTTTTGGTGATGGTACAGCCAACTTTGGCACATCATCCTTTTGATGGTAGGACTCCTGCTAGTTTTGTTGAAGGTTTTCTTTCTGGTTTGGGACATCCTATTGTTGGCTTAGATCATTTTGCTTTTGTGATTGCAGTGGGTTTACTGGCTGTTTTCAGAAAAAAATCAGGTATGATGCACCGCTTCTGACAGAACATCTCTACCCACTAACAATTAACAATTAATAAAAATAATGCATAAAATTCCTGTTACCGTAATTACTGGTTTCTTAGGCGCGGGAAAAACTACTTTAGTGCGCCATCTTTTGCAAAATAATAAGGGTCGTAAAATTGCCGTTTTAGTCAATGAATTTGGGGAAATCGGGATTGATGGGGAACTATTACGCTCTTGTCAAGTATGCGATGAAGACGAAGACCCCAACAGCAATATTATCGAATTAGCCAATGGTTGTTTATGCTGCACAGTACAAGAAGAGTTTTATCCGACGATGCAGGAGCTTTTACAGCGTAGAGATAGCATCGATAGCCTTTTGATTGAAACATCAGGATTAGCCCTCCCAAAACCCCTAATACAAGCCTTTCGTTGGCCTGCAATTCGTAACACCGCTACCGTAGATGGAGTAGTGACAGTTGTAGACTGTAAAGCTCTAGCAGAAGGCACTATTGTCGGTGATTTAGAGGCTTTAGAAGCGCAAAGGGAAGCCGACCCCAATTTGGAACATGAAACCCCTTTAGAGGAGTTATTTGAAGATCAGCTAGCTTGTGCAGATTTAATTTTACTCACTAAGACTGACTTAGTAGATGGGGAAACTTTGACCAAAATCAAAACTTGGTTGGCTAAAGAAGTTCCTTCAGGAGTCAAAATTGTTGCTTGTCGCGATGGTTCAATTAGTCCCGATATCTTACTGGGTTTTAATGCTGCGGTGGAAGATAACTTAGCTCATCGCCCTTCCCATCACGATGGTGAAGAGGAACACGATCACGACGAAAATATTAACTCTGTAGAATTAATTTGTGATGATACTTTCAATCCCGAACATTTAATTACACAACTCAAAAAACTGGTTCAACAAGAGGAAATTTACCGCATTAAAGGTTTTGTTAGTGTTCCTGATAAGCCAATGCGTTTGGTTTTACAAGGAGTAGGTAATCGTTTTGATACTTTTTACGATCGCTTGTGGTTAAAAGATGAAACTCGCCAAACTCGTTTGGTGTTTATTGGTAATAATCTTACCCAAGATGCGATCGAGCAAAGTCTGACAATTAGCGATCGCTAATTGTCTTAAGTCTTAACAATTGACAATAACTAACAGCCCAAATTAGTTAAAGCCTGGAAAGTTTTTCTTTCTGGGCTTAATTTTTCCAGAAAATACGAAGTGGAGCTTTTTTTGTAACACTAAATCAGTCAAGAACAACTCTTTGTACTTAGCTGACATTAAGTTGGGTCAATGCTAAATATAATAATAATTGAACAAAATATTGATTCTTATTTGGGAATTGTCAGTTTTAGTAGTCTAAGATCAAAATCAACGTTAGGCTAGGGGAATATGTAAAACTATAGACGTAAGAGTCTGTTACAGGCTCTTACGATCTTGATCGCTTGCAAGCTAGTACCCTTGAGCTTGCTTTTGCAATAATTTTGTACGCTATTGATAAAGGATAAACAGAAATCATGGGATTATTCGATCGTTTGAGTAGAGTAGTAAGAGCTAATGTTAACGATTTAGTTAGTAAAGCAGAAGATCCAGAAAAAGTATTAGAGCAAGCTGTGATCGATATGCAAGAAGACTTGGTGCAACTGCGCCAAGCTGTAGCAAGAGCGATCGCAACTCAAAAACGTACTGAACAACAGTATAATAAAAACCAAAGGGAATCTGGGACTTGGCAACAAAGAGCGCAACTCGCTTTGTCTAAAGGCGATGAAAATTTAGCCCGTGAAGCTTTAACTCGAAAAAAATCTTTTGGCGATACTGCATCAACTTTAAAAATTCAGCTAGATCAACAAACTAATAATGTTGAGACTCTTAGACGTAATTTGATTGCTTTAGAAAGTAAAATTGCTGAAGCGAAAACGAAAAAAGATATGCTCAAAGCCAGAGCTAATGCTGCTAAGGCTCAGAAGCAACTACAAGAGACTATCGGCGGAATTGATACTGGTAGTGCTATGGGTGCATTTGATCGCATGGAAGATAAGGTAATGCAGCTAGAAGCCGAATCTGAATCTGCTGCTGAATTAGGTGGCATAGGTTTGGAACAACAGTTTGCTCAATTGGAATCTAGTAGCGGTGTTGATGATGAATTAGAGGCGATGAAAGCTCAACTAGCTGGTGGTTCTGTGAATCAAGAAGCTTTACCTGCTGCGGAACCCTCTGAGACGAAGTCTCCAGATTCTGGTTCTGCAATTGATGCCGAGTTGGAAGAATTACGCTCTCAACTTAAAGATAGCTAAATCATGTTAGTGGCTAGTCCCGTCAAGTCCCAAATTAAACGGGACTTGTACCCATCGCATTGGGGTATAAACGGGATAATATGAGCGGAGACGTTTCCTGAAACGTCCGTACAGTTGTTAGTTGTCAACTAATAAACGATCGCTGGTCACTGATTACTGATTACTGAATCGGTGTAGGAGCGAATGGTCATTTGCCCTTACGAATCGGTGACGGGCGTGACTCCCAACCAGAAAATCTCTAAAACATATTCACTTGGCGTTGCTGATTTAGCGAACGAGTGCGCGACGCGAAGCTAGTCCTTTAGGGGTCTTGGGCGGGGCTTACAAGTTCTGCCGTGAAACGACAGAATCAGCCCCTTGGGTTTCCCTCAATGAGCAACTCGTTCAAGACAGGTATCAAACCGATAGTAATACTGTTCGGAGCTTCCAAGCTCTAAGCTTTAAGCCTCTTGAATATTAATGAAAAAGTAAAATTTTGCGCTTTTCATACCACCATGAGGCAAGGCCCATATTCACTTTAGTAAAACAATTACGTGCTGGAATTACATTGCCATACTACTTTCTCGGACGGAAGATTAACGCCTACAGAATTAGTTGTAGAAGCAGCAGCAGCAGGGGTTAAAGCTTTAGCGATCACAGATCACGATACTTTAGGTGGTTGGGAAGAGGCGAAAAAAGCAGCAAATAGCCATTGGATGGAGATAGTACCAGGAGTTGAGCTTAGTACGGTTTGTAAAGAGCGATCGCTCCATATTTTGGGTTATTATCCTCAAAGAGAGCTATTAGAGCATCCGTTAAGGGAGCGTTTAGCAGGAAGAAAACGCAGAGCAGCTAAAATGGTAGCTAACCTGGCAGAGTTGGGTTACAAGCTCAATTTACCTGAGTTGGCAGGTAATATGGCGTTAGGTCGTCCCCATATCGCTTATGCTATGGTCGAGGCAGGATATGTCAACTCTACTCAAGAGGCTTTTGCGCGTTTTATTGGGGAAGAGAAACCAGCCTATGTGCATTACGAAAAGTTTTCCACAGCAGAAGGTATAGCATTAATTAAAGCTTGCAAAGGTGTTCCTGTGTGGGCGCATCCTTATCTGTTTCGTGGTGGAAAAGTAGAGGAAATCTTACCAGAATTAGTTGATGCTGGTTTAATGGGGATTGAAGTGTATCACCCTGATGCTTCTGCTAGTCAACAACAGCAATTATTAGAGTATTGCGATCATTATAATTTACTCGCTACAGGTGGCACAGATTATCATGGTTCTGATGCGGGTAGAGCGAAAAAACAGTATCAGTTAAATTATTTTCAATTACCTTTATCTATTTTGGACTCTATTAAAAAAGAGGCAGAAAAGTTAGTTGTTAGTTGTTAGTTGTTAGTTGTATATGCGAACAAATGTCCGCCTGTACAGTAGGTTATTAATTAGTAGCTATTTGTATTCATAGATGAATAATATACCTGATTTGACACAATATGGATATAAAATCATAGAAAAGTTAGGTCAAGATAAAAACAAAAGTAATATTATCTGGCAGGGAATTACCACTAACAATAATATTTCTGTAATAATTAAACAGTTTTGTTTTGCTACTAAAGATTCTAGTTGGTCTGGATATCAAACCTATCAGCGAGAAATTGAGTTGCTAAAAACTTTGAAACATCCAGGTATTCCTAGATATCTAGATAGTTTTGAAACAGATAATAGTTTTTGTTTTGTTAGAGAGTATATAGAAGGAGTTTCTTTAGCAGAGTTTATAGAAACTACGGAGAAAAATCTCAAAATAATTGCTGTTAAAATCTTAGATATTTTGGTTTACTTACAACAGCAAAAACCTCCAGTGTTACATCTTGGTATTACACCAAATAATATTATTGTTGATGAGCAAAAAAATGTTTATCTAACTGATTTTAGTCTGGCTCAAAATACTAATAATACGGTTGATTTTAGTTTAATTAAAACCAGTAATGCAGAATTTATTGCTCCAGAACAATTAAATGCACCTTGTAAAGCATCGGATATTTATGGGTTAGGCGTAACCTTGAATAGATTAATCAAAAAGCAACAATCACTATCTTTAGTAACTAACAATAAATTAGATGCTTCTACATTATCTGAGTTAGATAGTGGCTTTCAAGAATGGTTAAATACAATGGTAGAACCAGAGCTAAATAAAAGATATCCCGATGCCGAAACCGCCAAAAAAGCATTACAAACAAGTTCTTGGGATGCAATTGAGCCAGTTGTAAAATCTAATGATAATGTTGTGCTTTCCAATCGCGCTTTTGCTACAGGATTGGTTACTATGATAGTCTTGGGAAGTGCGATCGCATTAGGTTTTAATGTCACTCAAAAAGCCACAGAAAAGTCTTTAATTAATATTACCATTGCGTTGATGGGAATGGTAATTATTTATTTAACTCAATCAGCATCAGCCACTATTATTACTAACGATAATTCCGAGAAAAAACAGGGTATCATAGTAGCAATTTCTGTTCCCATAATTTTAGCCATTATAACAGGATTTATTTTTGGGAAGGGTGAAGCCGTTGCTATGGGTTTAGCAACCATAATTGCTCAAACAGCTACTCTGGGTTATGTTTTATTACAAAAATTACCATTGAGCCAACAAGATAATACCTTAAGAGTGATTGGTTTGGTTATTGCGATCGCTTTGGGCTTGATTTGTGGAGTAGTTATTTTTTAATTTTGTGTGGCAAAAGCGAAACTGAAGAGAAAATGGACATAAAGGTGGATGATCTTTCTAGCGCGGAAATTGCGAATTTCCTTGAAGAGCATATTAGAGATATGAAAGCCGTTTCACCACCTGAAAGTAATCACGCGCTTGATTTAGATGGATTGAAAAAATCAGAAATTACATTCTGGACAGTTTGGGATGATAGTATCCTAATTGGCTGCGGTGCAATTAAAGAATTGAGCGCAAACCACGCTGAAATTAAGTCGATGCGCACGGGTGTTTCCCATAGAGGGAAGGGCATTGCATCAATGCTGCTTCAGCATATTTTGAACGAAGCAAAGCTACGAAGTTATCGTCGTGTAAGTCTAGAAACTGGTTCAATGCCTTTTTTTGAGCCTGCACGCAATTTATATACAAAATATGGCTTTAAGAATTGCGCGCCTTTTGACCCATACAAAGAAGATCCAAACAGTGTTTTCATGACCAAAGAACTGTGAACGACGAGCAACAAAAACCAACAACCAATAACCAACAAATTCTTTGCATTACAGATCATTGCGAACATGATTATATGATCTCAAAAAGTAATAACTTAAGAATAATTGAATAACCATGAGAACTTATTTTCTAGGATAAGATTGTTGATGTCAGTTATCGAGTAAACTCGATGTAGATAAAGGGAGAAAAAAACATTGGATGAACTGAAGGCTGCCCTAGAATTAGCTACAGAAGAAGAGTTACAACAAATAACTCAGATATTATTTCAACCGCGCTTTAACCCCTTAGACTATTGGCAGAATCCTCAACCGTTAGAGATTCAAAGCCAGAATTGGGATGCTTGGATTAATTCTCTGGATCGAAGATTTCGTTATTTGGCTGCGGATGGCTTTACTGTATTGCGAGGAAATACAAATGAATTACCTTACAGAAAGATTTTAATTCAAGTTTGTCTATATCTGAAAATACCTTATTCGCAACAAATGAGTACTACGGATATTGAAGCAGAAATTTTTCTTAATTTAGTAAGTAATGCTTGGAAAAAATTACCTTTAACTGAGCAAAAGTCTTTACAAGCAAAAATTAGTAATGCTTTGGCAGAAAAACAACCTCCTACACCTTTGCCACTGCATATACAACATAATCCAGTTAAGATTTTGATGACAGGAGGTAGTTTGATTGCGGTTAATTCTATTTTGAAAAAATGGCTTTTAAAACATATTGCTCAACAGCTTGCTATTCATTTTGCTCGTTATCAAGCAGCTAAAACAGCTTTAGTAAAAGGAGGAACATTAACCTTGTTACAAAGCAAATTTGCTCTGAATGCAGCAAAAAAGGGAATGACTACTACAGTCGCTCGTTATGGTGCAACAAAAACTGTATTGAGTTTGATGGGTTCGGTAATGTGGGCTTGGTTGATTGCTGATTTAGGCTGGAGAGCGATCGCAACTAATTATAGTCGTATTGTGCCTATTATTTTTACCTTAGCACAAATTCGTTTAACTCGCGGAGATTATTGTTTTGCCAATTGAATAAAGTTAGTTATTGGTTATTAGCTAAATATATAGTTCAATAGAGCAAAATATCTCAATTGAATAATAAATATTCAAGTCTTAAAATTGTTCATTAATAAACAACCACATAGCAAGCAAAAAAGTTATCTTTGGCTGATATTTCAAATTAGCATTTTAGTATTACCTTTATTTCCTGCTTTGGGGGAATTGGGGTTATTTTTTATCTTAGTTAGTGTTTGGCATTCTAACTTTTCTCGCATAATTCGTAATCCTCTTGGTTGGGGATGGCTAATCCTTGCTGTTTGGTTAATAATTAATTCTTTTTTTGCCTATCAACCCTCAGAAGCTTGGTTGGGTTTAGCAAATTTTCTACCTTTTTTTGCTTTGTTTATTGCGATTAGTAATTTAGTAAATACTTGTGGGCAATTATATAAGTTAGCTTGGTTATTAATTATTCCTTCTGTACCAATAATTGTTTTAGGTTTGTATCAACTATATTTTAATGGTAGTAGTCCGCAATTATTAGCTAATATTTTGGGCTGGAAATTAATTCCTCAAGGTGTTCCTCCAGGAAGAATGTCATCTGTCTTTATTTATGCTAATTTTTTAGCAATTTATTTATCATTTACTTTTATTTTAACTGTTGGTTTGTGGCTGAGTAACTGGTACAGTAAACCTAAGCAAAATTCTAGCTTAATCATACTAACTGTTGTTTTAATTATTAATAGCATTGGTTTAATACTTGCTAATTCTCGTAACTCCTGGTTAATTGTATTTTTGGCTTGTTTTACTTTCGCTATTTACCTTAGTTGGTATTGGTTAGTTTCTGGAATTACTGCAACGATCGCGATTATTTTAGGGGCTTCTTTTGGTGACTTTTGGGGGCAGCAATGGCTAAGAAAAATTGTTCCCGAACTTATTTGGGGTAGACTATCAGATGAGATGTATCCTGACAGACCTGTAGAAACTTTACGGATTACACAATGGCAATTTTGCTGGTCAAAAATTCAAGAGCGTCCTTTAATGGGTTGGGGATTACGTAACTTTACACCATTATATTTAGAAGAAACTAATTTTTGGTTTGGGCATCCTCATAATTTATTTATTATGTTAAGTCTCGAAATAGGAATAGTTGGGACAATTTTTCTTTGTTTGATTGTAGGATATATTTTAGTTAAGGCAATTTTATCTTTAATAGCTAATCAAAAAACTACTTTAAATCAGCAAGATAAGTTAATTAATTTTACTTATGTAATAACTTTTATAAGTTGTGTTTTATTTAATATTTTTGATGTTACACTATTTGATTTAAGAGTTAATACTATTGGTTGGATTATCTTGGCTGTTATAGCAGGAGTTATTCAAAAACCACTAAATTTTAATAATACCAAGATTAATGATTATATCAATTCTCGAAACTAGCTAAATAGTTAATTATCAATAGTGAGGTCAAAATTCTTAGACGGATTGCATATGAGCAGGATTGTAATATATCAGATGTTTTAGATCTAGTTCTCGAACAAACTGATTGGTCAAAAGTTGAAACTGGAGTTTAGACTAAAGAGATTGAATATATAGTCAATCCAAGAAATAGATATATTTTAAAAATCAACTGTCTAGAGTGAAATCAAGCAGCCTCTAACCTCAAGATATAATGCGTAAATTTATCCTTATCTGGTTTGGTCAACTAGTCTCTACGATTGGTAGTCACATGAGTGAGTTTGCTTTAACTCTTTGGGCTTGGCAACTGACTGGTTCAGCAACAGCCCTAGCTTTAGTGGGATTTTTCTCTCAAGTGCCTCGCATTTTTATATCTCTGTTTGCTGGCATAATAGTCGATCGCACCAATCGGAAATATTTAATGATTTTAGGTGATGGAATTGCTGCTATTTCTACCTTAGCTATCTTAATTCTCTATCTCATAGGACAGCTTGCTATCTGGCATTTGTATCTTGCTGCATTGATTAATGGTGGTTTCGGTCAAATTCAGCAACTAGCCTATTCTACCTCAATTACTCTATTAGTCTCTTCCAAAAATTACACTCGTGCTAACAGTATGAAATGGATTGTCCACTATGGATCGAGTATTATTGCCCCTGGGATAGCAGGATTCCTCTATCCGATTTTTGGTTTAGGGGGGATTTTACCCATCGATCTAATGACTTTTTTTATAGCGAACGCTACTTTACTCTGGATTTCCATCCCGCAACCACAACCAGATGATAATTTTAGTCAAGAGAAATTAGATGAACCTATCCCACTAATATGATTTTGGTAATCCACATATGAATAGTTGCCAAAGTCAAAAAACCATCAAAAACAAGAGATTGACGTTCCCAACGAACCACTAAACGTCTATATTTTCTTTGAAACCAAGAGAAACATCTTTCTTGCTGAAAACGTGGTGTATCACTTTTAATTGGTCTTCCACGATGTTTTTTTGATTTGTAGACTCTTTTGGGGAATTGTGGTCTAATACCTCTTTTTCTTAATTGCTCTCGCTTCTCATGGCTATCATATCCCTTGTCTGCTGCTAACACTGAAAATCTTCGTCTAGGGCGACCTGGTTTGACTGTTTGAATTTTAATTTCATCTAGTAGAGGTAATACTTGGTCTCTTTCGCTACCATTGGCTGCCGTAGTTCGAGAACGCTAGTGGCA
>NZ_LR213817.1 GCF_900659865.1 Hyella patelloides LEGE 07179 | reverse complement strand
AGAAAGTCCCCCAAGTTTGGGGGATTTAGGGGGCTTTGGTGTAACAAAATGGGACTTCTCAGACAACCTCTAAGCTGACCAACATCGGGTTGATCAGAACGTTTCCAACTATATATAGAGATTGAGCGTCAGAATTATGCAGAATTTAGTAGAGACCTCTTATTTCACATCTCTACAGGAGTTAATGTAAACAATAGTTTTAGTGTTTTTGATTAATCAGAAATAATGTACTATCTATCTAGCTAGTACGCGAGAATTGGTATCAGGAGTCAAAATATACCTTGTGAAAATTGGTCTTAAAAATTAAATTTGAGGTTTTAATGTTCGGTGATAGTTAATTCTTCTAAATTCCAAAAAGCTCCACCTAAAGCAGAATATTCTATAGTTTGAATGTCATTTCTAACTGCACCTAAAGATAGGGGATTTACTAAATAGATAAAGGGAACTTTTTCTGAAATTAATGCTTGTACTTCGGCATAAATTGCTTTACGTTTAGCTTCATCTAATTCCCTAGCAGCTTTAATAAATAAATCACCTATTTCTTCTTCCCAGTCAGCAACTTTGCGCCCTTCAATACCTGGTTGAGATTGATTAAACATATGTAAATCGCCGTCAGGATACCAAACATTAGCTCCATTATTTGGTTCATTACCACCTGTTAAACCGAGTAGAATACAATCCCAATCTAAACTATTATCAAGAAGATCGCCTAATAAGTTAAATGCCAGGGGTTTAAAGTTGACTTGAATACCTACTTTTTTTAAATCTTCTTTAATTTGAGAACCCATAGCTTCGCGTATTTTATTACCCGCATTGGTATTAAGAGTAAAGGCTACACGCTTACCATTTTTGTCAATTAATTGTTGTTGATTATTGTAGCTAAAACCAGCTTCTTTAAATAATGCTTTGGCTTTGTCTAAATCGTAATCGTAACCAGAAAGACTATCATCATAGAAAGGAGATTGAATAGAAATCGGAGAATTTTGCAGTTTTCCTAAGCCTCGGTAAATATTATTGTTAATATTTTGACGGTTTATACTATAGGCGATCGCTTGTCGAAATCTCACATCATTAAACCACTGAGATTTTACAGGATCGACTAAAGGTTTACCATTTCTTTTACCTTGATTAAGATTAAAAGTTATATAAGTAGTACCGTAAGCTGCACCACCATTATAGATAGTAAAATTACCACGGTCTTCTTCTTTTTTTAGGAGGGAAAAGAATTCAGGATTTACACCAAGAGAGTCCAAACCACCAGAACGAAATTGCAAAAAAGCAGTATCGGTTGATTCAACAATTTGCCACACTATTCTCTTGACTTTTGGTAATTCTTGGTTATTTTTACCTTTCTTCCAATAATAAGGATTGGCTGTAAAAATTATTCTTTGGGCGTTAGCATATTCTTGCATTTTATAAGCACTACTGCCCACTATTTTGTTAGGAGGAGTATCCACACCCCAAGTAGAAAATAAAAGAGGTCTACCACCTCCATCTTTTTGCTCTACTGTGGGTTTTAAAATGTGTTGGGGTAAAATACTTTTGCCAATAGTACTAAAAAATGGTGCAAAGGGTTCGGGTAAAATAAATTTAATCTGTAAATCGTCGATCTTTTCTACTTTAAGAAATTCGTTACTTTCCCCGACTCTTAAAGTAGCTCTGCCATTGTAGGGAATATCATCATTAAGATATAATTCATTAAAAGTAAAAACTACATCATCAGCCGTTAAAGGCTCTCCATCAGACCACTTTAAGCCTTTTCTGAGGGTAAAAATAATTTCTAAATCATCGTCAGAAATTGTCCAAGATTCTGCTAAAGCAGGTTCAGTTTCTCCTGTAATAGGATTTAAAGTTATTAACCCATCAAACATCAGAGAACTTACCGCACTGCTAACAGCGTCTGAAGTCAATACAGGGTTAAAAGTTTTAGGATCGCTCAAGAGCGCATCAACTATTTGCGGTGTTTGATTAGCATTCGATTGCATCAATGTGCTAGTACAAGCAGTCAGACAAAAAGTTGCGATCGCAATTAAACAAACTACGAGATATTTACTTTGATTAATCCCCTTGTGTCTCATTGAAAATAGATGCTCCATCGTCACCCCTCCCTGACTATTTACTATCTGTTTTTGATTTATCTTAGCGAAGGGGTTTCCCAAATACTTATCCCATGATTAGGTGATGAGGAGATTACTAATTACTGGATGCGGTTTAAAATTGCTATATTGTCTTCTTAGTTGTATAAAAAACATAACTATAATTAATGATTTGGCCTTTTAGAAAAAAAACCAAAAAACAGATAGCGCGGATTGAAATTACAGGTGCGATCGCTGGAGAAACCAGAAACCATATTCTCAAAGCCTTTAAAACTGTTGAAGAGAAGCAATTTCCCGCTATCTTATTACGCATTGATTCTCCTGGGGGAACAGTGGGAGATTCCCAAGAAATCTATGCAGCCTTAAAACGCTTACAAGAAGAAAAAGACGTTAAGGTTGTAGCCAGCTTCGGTAATATTTCCGCTTCAGGAGGGGTCTATATTGGTGTTGGCGCAAAGCAGATTGTGGCAAACCCAGGAACAATTACGGGAAGCATTGGGGTTATTTTACGAGGTAATAATTTAGAACGCTTATTAGATAAGATTGGCGTTTCTTTTAAAACTATTAAATCAGGCCCTTACAAAGACATTTTATCTTTCGATCGGCAACTAACTTCAGAAGAAGAACAAATACTACAGCAGCTAATCGATACCAGCTACGATCAGTTTGTTAAGACCGTAGCAGAAGGGCGTAACTTAGATGTTGAAACAGTGAAAACTTTTGCTGATGGACGTATTTTTACAGGAGAACAAGCCCTAAAATTAGGAGTAGTAGATCGTTTAGGAACAGAAGAAGATGCTCGTCGTTGGGCTGCGGAATTAGTAGGTTTAGATCCTGACAAAGCTGAATGTTTTACCATCGAAGAGCCAAAACCTTTTATTAATCGTTTCTTACCAGGAAGAAGCCAAAGTAAATCCCGTATCGGAGCAACTATTGATTGGCTGGATTTTGAAATCAAAACTTCTGGTCAACCACTGTGGCTTTACAAACCTTAAAGTTTTTTGCTGTTAGGTTCTTAGTATAACTCCGATGCTAACCCCAGAAGCTATAAGAACCTAACTGTTAATTATCAATTGTCTATTGTCAATTGTTGACTAACTTTTAATGGAAACAAGTTAATTTGACCAATATTTTCGGATTCTCCTGCGATAATAGTGACGAAAGAGCAACTGATAACTATCATTTTGATAAGCAATCATGGGAGGAATAAGCCGTGGAGTGGAAAGTAAGAGGAATTCGTGGCGCGATCACGGTTAATGAAAATAGCAAAAAAGCGATCGCCGAAGCCGTTACCGAATTACTAGATGACATTGAAGCTCACAATAGCTTTAACTCCGAAGATATCAGTTATGTCTTTTTTACGACCACTCCCGATTTAGATGCGGTTTTCCCTGCTGCGATCGCTCGTAGCCGTCCTGGTTGGGATCGAGTACCTCTCCTCGATTTGCAACAAATGGCTGTCCCTGGTAGCCTAACTTTCTGTATTCGGGTCTTGATTCAGGTTAATACCACCGCGCCTCAATCAGCTATAGTTCATTCTTATCTGAGAAAAGCTCAATATCTCCGTCCCGATCTTAGTACAGTAATTAGTAATCAGCGGTGCGACCCCGCTTCGACGACAGGAGCATCTAGTAGCACACCATACAATCAGTAATCAGCGATCCAGTGACTGAATAGTTAGTTGAGCAAACTGGATAATCTGACACATATTTTAGAGAAAGTGGGACAATAAATTTTATTATAGTAATCTTTAGTTTTAAGTTCATGACTGCAACACCTCTTAAAAGCGATCGCCTTAAGCACCAAGTACCCGATAATTTAGGGCGTTTTGGCATTTATGGGGGAAAATACGTTCCAGAAACGTTAATGCCCGCCTTAGCCGAGTTAGAAACTGCTTACGCCAAATATAAAGTCGATCCAGAGTTTAATGAAGAACTTAATGGTCTTTTAAAAGACTATGTTGGCAGAGCCAATCCCCTTTATTTTGCCGAACGTTTAACCCAACACTACGCACGTCCAGACGGTACAGGAGCGCAAATTTATCTCAAACGCGAAGACCTTAACCATACAGGGGCGCACAAGATTAACAATGCTCTAGCTCAAGCTTTGCTAGCTATTCGCATGGGTAAAAAGCGTATTATTGCTGAAACTGGTGCAGGACAGCATGGAGTCGCTACAGCTACGGTATGCGCCCGTTTTGGTTTAGAATGCATCATTTACATGGGCGTTCAAGATATGGAGCGTCAAAAGCTCAACGTTTTTAGAATGCGTTTATTAGGTGCAACAGTACAGCCTGTAACTGCTGGTACAGGGACACTAAAAGATGCCACTTCCGAAGCAATTAGAGATTGGGTAACCAACGTTGAAAACACCCACTACATTTTAGGCTCTGTTGCAGGTCCCCATCCTTACCCGATGATGGTTCGAGATTTTCATGGGGTAATTGGCAAAGAAACCCGTCATCAATGCGAAGAAAAGTGGGGAGGTTTACCTGATATTCTTTTAGCTTGTGTTGGTGGTGGCTCTAATGCAATGGGTTTATTCCATGAATTTGTCTCAGAAGAGTCTGTCAGACTCATTGGTGTGGAAGCAGCAGGAGAAAGCGTGATCTCTGGTAAGCACGCTGCGACCCTCACAGAAGGTCGTCCTGGAGTGCTACACGGTGCGATGAGCTATTTATTACAGGATACTGAAGGACAAGTAGTAGAAGCCCATTCTATAAGTGCTGGCTTAGATTATCCTGGTGTAGGGCCCGAACATAGTTATCTCAAAGATACTGGTAGAGCAGAGTATCATAGTGTAACCGATAAAGAAGCAGTAGACGCGCTGTGCAAGGTTTCTGAATTAGAAGGTATTATTCCCGCACTGGAAACTGCTCATGCTTTTGCTTATCTGGATAAGCTTTGTCCTCAGTTAGAAGGTAGCCCCCGCATTGTGATTAATTGTTCTGGTAGAGGCGATAAAGACGTTAACACCATTGCTAAATATCTCGGTAATGACGATCTTTAAATTTTTTAGTGGTTGTTAGGGGGTAGTCGATCCCGCTTGACGGGATAAAATGGTTAATGGTTAGTTACCGATCGTCGATCTTCAAATGGAAACTACTTTCGACTTTTCCTCTTTTATTATTCTTCTTCTTTTCTTTTTCCTTACTTGCTAATGAGTCTAGACAATTTTCAAATTTGCGATTGGGATTTAGATCGTGCTAGTGCAGCCCGTTATTTAGGGTCAGAGGCGATCGCTGTAGATACGGAAACAATGGGTTTAGTCATGGGACGCGATCGTCTATGTTTGGTACAATTATGCGATTCTCAAGGCTATGTTACGGTTGTTCGGATCGAAAAAGGACAAAAATCTGCACCCAATTTAGAACGAGTTTTGCAAGCCAAAGATGTCACTAAAGTGTTTCATTTTGCACGCTTTGATGTAGCTCAATTTCGTTATACTTTTGGTATTGAAACTGCACCTATTTTTTGTACTAAAATTGCCAGTAAGCTAGCTCGTACTTATACTTCTAGCCACGGCTTAAAAAGCTTAATTTCTGAACTTATGGGAGTAACACTTGATAAAAGTTCTCAAAGTTCTGATTGGGGCGATCTTGATAGTCTCTCAGAAGAACAGCTTAGTTATGCAGGTAATGATGTGCGCTATTTATTGGAAGCCCAAGATAAATTAACTACGATGTTAAAGCGGGAAGATCGTTGGGGATTGGCTAAAAAATGTTTTGAATGTGTTCCTGTGTTTGCAGTGCTTGATATTATGCATTACCAAAATATTTTTGAACATTAATTATTTTGTTCGTGGTTAATTGTTAGTTGTTAGTTATTGATGTTTTAGTACTTATTTGGTATGCTTTGCATTCTATATACTTAGATTTTGTGTGATTAAGCGGTGCGTTCCTCGTCTTTTCTTATATTTTGTACTTAAAGAAAACACTATTGGTTCTCACCATAGTAAGTTCTTTTGAAGCGTGCCATATCTATGAAATATCGATTGTTTGATTTAACGCTAATATTGCGAGAAATCCAAATATGTGCTGGAAGATACCAGACATACTCAAAACAGATAGGAGCTTCGTGACCATCATATAGCCATGATGAGCCTGTTTTTAATGCCATCAACTTTTTGATTTCCTCAAATGGAGAGTCGCCTAATTTCAGGGGTTCGGCTGTGTTCCAAAAGTTAAAAATTCCCATCTCAAAAACAGGCTTTGTCTTGGGTAACATAGAAGGTAGTTTAAGTGTTTCAAGACATAGACTAACCAACTCGCTAAAAGGCTTATTATCTTTTGTTGCTACTAATGTTGCTAGACGCATCCATAACAATGTACGGTTAGCACTTGGTAAATCTTTAGTACGTACTCCAAAAAAACCAGAAAGTTCTAATTTTTCATCCATAAACAACATTTCCATTGCAATGTCGCGGGGTGCGCGATCCAACCAGTTTGACAAATTATAAATGTCTTCAAAGCGATCGGGATATACCGTCTGAACCTGCTCCCAAATGCCATTTTGCGCGAATTGAAGATGGTCTACAGTTACTACAGAAGAGACAAAAGGATAATTAGTCATTGAGTAAAATTGATAATAGTTAAAGAATAAAAAATTTATTTCAAAATTATGAATATTGTTAAAATATTACTTGAAAATTATTATTTACTAGCATTTATTTTTTATTATTTACTATTTGAGTTAATCTACTGTGAAGTGATAACTATATTGACATGATGACCCAAGCCTTGCCAAAATCAGTAACTTTTGAAGAATTTTTACTATGGAAACCAGAAGGAAAACCATACGAACTGCATGAGGGAGTAATTATTGAAATGCAGCCCACAGGTAAGCACGACGAAATTATTGGTTTTTTAGCTACAGAATTTACTTTAGAATACAGAAAATTAAAACTTCCTTATTTTATTCCCAAAACTGCTTTAGTTAAACCTAAAGATCGTAATTCTGGTTATTCTCCTGATATCTTAATTATCGATCGCACGGGTTTAAAAGACGAACCTCTCTGGGAAAAGTATTCAACATTAAGAGTAAAGAATTAACGGCACAAGAAATAACTTCTGAGATTAGATTACAACCCACAAGAACTAATCGTGCGAGATTAAAATTTTCTGTCTGGTGCTTTGAGCCACAAAAAGATGTACCTGAAGAATTAGAAAGAAAACTCGATTATTTACTAGATTGTCTTGCACCATATCAAGAAAAGATAGCTAAGTTAGCCTCTACAAATTATGTCAGCATTAATATTGCTTACTACGGGTACAAAAGTTGGATGGGTGGATGGGGTTTAAATGCTCAACAAATTAGACAAATATCAACATTAGGATGTGAAATTGATTTCGATCTTTATGCTTATGGTTTAGATTTACCAGAATAGAAACAATATTAATTAACAAAATACTTCCTGTCTGTAAAATGACAAGTAAACCTTGTAAGGGCGAACGGTCGTTCGCCCCTACTGGCGTATCAAACTTTAAATGAGGCATTAGTAAATCGCTGAAATACTTTAAGATTAATTGTTTTATCGAAAATCTATTACACTATTTTAAGCTTGATGCGCCCCTACCCTTCCATCTAATTTCTCAACTTTTACTACTGATTTCTATCACTAAAAAACTTTTTCAGTAAGCCCTACTTAAGATTAAATCTCCGCGATCGCTTATTATTCCTTGCCAACCTGGTTCGATGATATTTGTTCCCGTAGCTTCGATAATAATTGCAGGAGAGTTAATTATTGTTCCTGGTGGTAACTGCTCTCTTTGATAAACTGGGGTATCTTGCCAAGTATGATTAACATACATAGCAACTGTTTCTATGGGAGATACTTCTGGATAGGCTGTAGCAGTTTGTTCTACAACGTTATTCTCTGGTTTGTAAGTGGGACAAATCAGTTCTAAAGATGCGGTTTCCACAATTAAATTTTTCTCTGGAACGATAAAGCCATAGCGTTGTTGATGAGATTGATTAAACTGTTGTTTCATTAATTCAATACTATTAAAATCAACAATTAAACTAGAGTCTGTTCCTTCATATTTAAGATGAAGTTTGAAGTTATTAGTAATTTCTTGAGCTTCGTTTACACCTTGTTGCAATAATTCTCTTTGTGCTAAAGTTTGTAACTTATTAAAAATAGTATTAATTTCTTTTAGAGTCCTTTCTGTTAATATTTTTTCTACCGATTTTTCCTTACTAATTCTAATATCTGCCAACCCAATACCATAAGCAGATAAAACTCCTGCATAAGGATGAATAAATATTTGCTGTATACCCAAGGCATCTGCTAGTAAACAAGCGTGTTGTCCTCCTGCGCCACCAAAGCAACATAAAACATATTCAGAAACATCATATCCTCGCTGTAGAGATATTTTTTTGATCGCATTAGCCATGTTATTAACCGCGATCGCTATAAAGCCAGAGGAAATTTCTTCACTATTTCTACCATCATTAATTTTATTGGCAAGCTGTTTAAACTTGGTTATTACTATCTCTTTATCCAAGCTTTCATTGGCATTGTGACCAAAAACTTGAGGAAAAAATTGGGGTTGTAATTTACCAAGCATTACATTACAATCAGTTATGGTAAGCTGCCCCCCTTTTTTGTAACAAGCTGCACCAGGGTCAGAACCCGCAGAATCAGGCCCAACACGATATCTGCTACCATCAAAATGGAGAATCGAGCTTCCTCCTGCTGCTACAGTGTGGATAGCCATCATGGGCGAACGCAATCTGATTCCTGCTACTTCTGTTTCAAAGCTACGTTCGTACTCTCCTCTATAGTGACTGACATCGGTAGAAGTACCCCCCATATCAAAGCCAATAATTTTTGGGAAACCTGCCATGGCACAAGTTTTTACTGCACCTACGATACCCCCAGCAGGGCCAGAAAGAATGCTATCTTTACCTTGAAATGAATCAGCGTTTACCAACCCCCCATTGGATTGCATAAACATTAATTTGGTTTGTTGTTGGGGTAAATCACTGCCTTGTCCGTACAGATTGCTTTTTACTTTTTCTACATAGCGACGCAAAATAGGAGAAAGATAAGCATCAACAACGGTAGTATCTCCTCTGCTAACGAATTTAATTAAAGGACTTACTTGATGAGATACAGATATTTGAGTAAAACCGATTTCCTGCGCGATTTTCGCCACTTCTAATTCATGGTTAGGGTAGCGATAGGAATGCATAAAAACAATGGCACAACTACGAATACCTCGATCGAAAACAGCTTGTAAATCTTGTTGAACTTTTTGGGGATTAACCTTTTGTAACTCTTCCCCTGTAGCAGTATAACGTTCGGCAACTTCTATCACTGATTCATAAAGCATTTCGGGTAAAGTAATTTGCAACGCAAAAATATCAGGGCGATTTTGATAGCCAATGCGTAACGCATCTTTAAAACCTTTAGTAGCGATCAAAACAACTCTCTCACCTTTTCTTTCTAAAAGTGCATTTGTCGCCACAGTTGTTCCCATTTTGATTGCTTCTATACAATCTATTGGAATAGGTTGCTCTTTTTCTAATCCTAAAATATCTCTAATACCTTGTACTGGAGCATCTTCATATTGTTCGGGATTTTCTGAGAGTAACTTATAAGTCAAAATTTTGCCTTCAGGAGACTTTGCCACAACATCAGTAAAAGTCCCACCGCGATCGATCCAAAATTGCCATTGTTTAGTAGAAGTCATCAAAATTTTTCTTTCTTGCGTAAAAATAAACAAACAGAAGCGATTTCAATACTTATCGTTAGGCTTATGATGCTATGTTTTATTTGTCAGTCTGGGAGGTAATTAATCAAAATCAAAAATAGTCTTAAGCTTTTTACTATCCTTCAATTTAACCCAATTCTGTTTGCTAATGCGTCAAAAAATACAATTTTTCTCTTCTTCACTTAATGCGATCGCAGAAAATATCGGTTACGCTAGTATTGCTTTGATTACTGCTTTAACGGCTCTCTCTTTTACAGCAATTTTAATCAAACTCAGCATAACAGAAATTAGTCCCAATGCAACAATTTTTCATCGTCTTTGGATAGCCAGTTTAGTTTTATGGTTGTGGAAAAGTATAATTCAAGAACAAAAACCACAAAGCGAAAAGGTAGACAAACCCCAAGCAATTGGCGATCTTAGTTATCAAAGATCGGGATTGTTAGTTTTAATTGCTGTAGCTTCTACTGCTTCTGTAGCTTGTTGGGCTTGGTCACTAACACAAACCAGCGTTGCTAACTCTACAGTATTGCGTAATCTAACACCATTATTTACTAGCTTAGGAGGTTGGTTATTTTTAAAGGTTAAGTTCGATCGCCAGTTTATATTAGGAATGATCTTAGCTCTTTTCGGTGCGGTAGCTATTGGTTGGGATGATTTACAACTAGGGACAGAAAGTTTATGGGGAGATAGTATTGCTTTACTTTCTGCATTCTTGTACGCCATCTATCTTTTTGCAGTGGAACATTTGCGAAATAGCCTCAATACAACTACTATTTTGCTGTGGCGTAGTGCATTAGGAGCTTTATTTATCTTTCCAATGGTTTTGTTCACTGAAGAAACTTTGTTTCCTAATTCTGGACAAGGATGGTTAATCTTAATTTTATTGGCGATTGTTTCTCAAGTTATTGGACAAGGCTTATTAGTGTATAGTCTTAAGCAATTTTCTTCGGGATTAGTTGCTATCTTCTTATTATCACAACCCGTGTTGGCTGCTTTGCTTGCTTGGGGAATTTTTGCGGAAAGTCTAACTTTATTTAATGGTTTGGCATTTGTTTTAGTTTTAGGAGGAATCTATCTCGCACAATCTAGTGATTCGACAGCTAAAGCTTAAATAAAAGACAACGGGAAATAGACAATAGTGAATATAAAGCGTGATAGCTAATACCAACACTAAACCCTTTTCCGCACTATACTATCGTGAAGGAGTTAAAACAAGAGAGTAAAAAATAGTAAACTTATTGTCTCTTGCCCATTTATCATTCCCGACAAAGGCAATAGCTTTTGTTAAAATAATCGGCAATTTTACTGATAGTTAATGATGCAAATCACACAAAGGCTGAATGATACTCTTTCTGCTCTTCCTTCCATAAGTAACGAATTAGTTGATACTTTAGATTGGGCTTGGTTGGTTGATTTTGGTCAAGGAAACTTTGCTCACGCTCAGGCAAAAATAGAAATTGCTCTACTGGGCGAATGGAATCTGTCTAATGTGTTGGCAAGGGCATTAGTACATCAACTACAGGGAGAATATAATCAAGCAATTTCTTTATTAGAGAAAGCTTTTCTTAGAGAGTCAGAAGATAAGAATAAATTAATCATTGCTACTATTGCTTATTTAACAGAAAGAAAAGCTAAAGAAAATCTGGCAGATGGTTTTTCTCTTAGTGCAACTAAGACCGAAACTGATACATTATGGAAGCAAAGAACCCAAGTTCTTAAGCAAGAAATACAAGACTTAGAATATCGCTTAGAAATCAATCTAATTCAGCAAATCGCAGCTATTTTACCCTGTTGGCGCACTACAATCGCCAAGCAAACTGATGACAGCAAACAAGAAAAATATCAAGAATTAATTCTCGAAAAATTAACCAAACAATTAGAAATTTACCAAGGACAATCTTATTATGCGATCGCAGAATTTTTATACTGTTGTTTTGCCGAATTACTGGCACTATCAGGACAATTTGTGGCTGGTTGGCAACTTTTAGAACAGTTAGCTCCTGCTTACCTGAATTCAGAAAAATATCTGGAAACTGCTTGGTATTTAATGTGTCAGGGAGATTTAATTATGGAAACTGCTCCCTTTGGTAAACCGATAGTTTTTGGCTATCGATTAATCGAAAATAATCTTGATTGTACCACCATTAAATTATTAGATCGTTCCACAATTGATACAGCTTTTGCACAACAACAGTATTTGCAAGCCAGACAATATTTTAGTAAGGCTTCTGCACCAAGAGGGGAAGCAATGGCTACTATGCGTCTAGCTTATGTTAATGCCGTACAAGAGCAATGGTATCTGGCAGCTTGTGGTTATGAAGAAGCACACAAAATCTTTATTAATTTGGGAGATCGTTTAAATGCGATTGCAGCCGAAATGGGGTATTTGTGGAGTTTTTTGCAATACGAGGCTTTAGAAGCAGAATTATTCAAAAATTTGCAACATTCTGCTAACTGGATGTTTGATAATGGCACAGCTACTTTCGCGATGAGTTGGTTACTGGTTTTTACCGCAGCAGCTCAAGAAGTTTTACCTCAAGAAAATGGTGTTGTTGTTAGTAAAAAATTAATTAAAATTGCCGAGATTATTGCAACTAAGGCGATCGATATTAAAATTGTTTTTTCTTCGGTTTCTTGTAGTCAATTTTGGCAACATTGTCATGCAGTAATTAGTGATTTTTATCGTAATTTAGCATTGGAGCTTGCCCAAAAAAATGATTGGCAACAGGCTTTTATCGCAGCAGAGAAAGTAAAAATTCATGGCATACATTCTCAACATAGATCGGCTAGTCAAGCACTTTATTTAGAAGCCCAGCTTAATAGCGTTATTCCATTAGAAAAAATAGCTACTTTCCTACCTTTGAATACAGTATTATTATCTTTTCTTACTACCTCTACGAAATTATTAAGCTGGGCAATCACCAACAAAGGATTAGTAAAAAGCAATATATTAGATAAAATAGACGGCGAAAAATTTCAAATAAAAAAATTAGAGCAAGTAATTAATGCTCGGCTCAATAGCTTGGTAGACTTTAATCTCGATTCTCAACCAACTAAAATTTTAGAACAAATACTATTAAACCCTTTTACCTCAGAAATTGAAACTAATAAGCATCTCGTAATTACCACCTGCGATCGCCTAAGAGGACTATCTTTTGCTGCCTTAAAATATCATTATTCTGTTAATGCTAATATCCTCAAAAAAGAAGCAAGTCTTGGAGAAGAAAAATCTATTTCTTATCTTTTTTATGCTAGTCAATTAGCAGACTGTCAACTAACTGCTACCGCCACTAATAAAGTATTAATTTTTACAGAAGATGGCAATCTAATTCGTCATCAAACAAACCAGCAATTACATAGTAACTCATCATGTTTATCTCTATCTCAAGGATTAGCAATTGCAATCGCACAAATTTATAACATTCATCCTTTGAACAATTTAAACCAAATTTCTGCAAAAATCCTCAAGTTAATAGATTTTAAACCAGTAATTCATTTATTTTTATCAGAGACGAATTTATTACTTAATAAATTAATTCAGCAAAATATTACTAGCGAATTAGTTATTCTCAGTATTCGAGACTTTAAAATCAAACAGTTACCAAGTAAACAATTAACTAACCTCAGTCAAAGTATTATTAATACAGGAGCGAAAACAGTAGTAACTATTTTTGATGGGGAAGACAGTTTAGCTACCGCAATTTTAACTTCATTTTTCCATCAAGGATTATATTTTGGTCAATCTGTAGCAGAAGCTTTACGACAAGCACAAAAACAATTACGTTTAGTTACTGCTCAAGAAGCCTTAGATTTTTGCCACTATTTACAAAGTCATATTCCTTGGCAAACTGAAAGCGATCGTGCTTTAAGAGCTTTAATTACTAAGTATATAGGAGATGTAATGACTTTAGGACAAGATTATTATCGAGCAACAGAAGCTTATGAAGTAGCTATTAAAATTTTAGAAAGTGTAGGTTATAAAACTGAAGCAAAATCTTTACAAAAAAACTATAAAATCTTGAAATCTCTGCAAAAAACATCCAAGAAATTTCAAGCAGAACACTTGATTTTTGATAGTCCTGGTTACTGGAATAATGCTTATATTTATGGAGATTGGCAATTGTCTTTTGTTGGATTATAAGCAAGAAAAAATCAGTCAAGAGAATATCGCAATTCTCGTTTGTTTGAGGTACAATTTGGTAGAGTCAGGAAACAATAAATCGAGCTTTCAATGTTTTTCGTGATTGTTTAAATTCGTATTTTATGAGTTTAAGAACCGCTATATATTCTATAAGAAACAGTATAATAATGAATTAATCTAATTTATCTAAATGTGAATAGCTTAATTTTAAAAATTTCCCAACTGATAATTATTGTACTAATAGCTGTTTTGGTAGTAACTAACCCAGGAAATAATAAATATCAATCATACGCATCGGCAAGATTGATTACCTATCTCAAAGATGATTTATGTAGCCAAGTGACAGAACAAATCAGTGAAAAACTCCGCAGTCCTTGTGTTATTTTGATTGATACAGCACGTCCACAAATTCAAGCTGCTCTTAATAGAAATACAAAACAGCAAAACTTTCTCTTGTTTAGCATTTATCAAACTGAACTCTCGATTTCTCCCGTTACTCCAGAATATCATTTTGCTACTTTAGGTATTTTTGATAAATTTTTCACCTATCAAATAGAAAAAAACGAATAGTAAGGAAAGGAAAAAAATAAAAATAGTTTAACCCTGCTTTACAAGTCCCAAAACAATATATGTAAATTGAATTTTTCCCATTAATTCTAATTAATTAAAGTCTCTTTCGGACTTTTGACTTTTTTAATATCTGATTCCTCTGAAGATTGAGAGTTATTTTTTGAATATGGAGATGCTGTATCTAGGTCAATTTTAATTAAAATTTTAGGTCCTGAACTGGCAAGACGCATTACCATACCATCAGTTGCTAAAGTTTGGGTTACTCTTTTGCCATCAATATAAGTTCCGTTTGCACCCAAATTCACAACTTCCCACCCTTGACCAACTTTTCTGATTTCCACATGATTACGGGAGACAACCGCGCTATACAGGACAACTTCATTATTAGTAGAGCGTCCAATTCTAATTTGTGGTTCTTCTTTGAACGTCCAGCTTTGTACTGGTACTGGTTGTAAAGGATGTAATAGAGTTAGTGTAATCACAGATTTGTCATCTTGTTGAGAATTTACAATCCCCATCGGGGGTGTGAAATAGTTATTTTTGAGTTTTGTTTTCTAAAGTATCGAACATAGTATTTTTTTACCAATATTCTGTGAATATCACGGCAAAAGTGATAAGGGTAACATTACACAATATAGCCCAGATGGACTGTCTCTGTCTGTCTTGTATTATAAAAAAAACATACTTATGACTGTCCAAGATTGACACTGTACTCCAACATGAAAGTCACAGATTACTCCGCCGTAAAAGCGACGAGACCCCGCGTCGGCGTAAGACGCAAGGGAATGCTCGTCAAGACACGACGGAGACGGCACGTGACCGTTGGTCAAGAAGTATGTGGCTGATACGAAAAATTTTGTAACCTATAGACTATATAGTTTTTTAATATAATTTATTACTTTAACATTTCCAATGTCCGAAATATCTCAGAATATTCAACTTCCCAGTCAAGAAAGCGCAATTGCCATAGCAGGTTCAGGAGAAGCTAATTTAGCTGTATTCTCTCGTCATACTGGAGTTAAAATTGTTTTGCGAGGACAGGAATTATTGATTTTTGGGCGCGAAAAAGCTGTAGCAAGAACAGTTCAGGTAGTTAGATCGCTAAAACCCTTTTGGGAAGAGAACAAAACTATTACAGAGCCAGATATCTTAACCGCATTTCAAGCCGTTGATACAGGACGTACTGACGAATATAGCCAACTGCAAAAAGATGTTCTGGCTAAAACTAAAAGAGGAGACTTAATCCGCGCTAAAACCTTTAAACAAAAACAATATGTCAAAGCGATCCAAACCCACGATATTATTTTTAGTATTGGCCCTGCTGGGACAGGAAAAACCTTTTTAGCAGCCGTTTTAGCTGTCAAAGCTCTTTTAACTGATGAATGCGAAAGAATCATCTTAACTCGTCCTGCGGTAGAAGCTGGAGAAAAATTAGGCTTTTTACCAGGAGACTTACAACAGAAAGTTAATCCCTTTTTGCGTCCTCTTTATGATGCTTTGTATCAGTTTATTGATGCGGAAAAAATTCCCGATCTCATGGAAAGAGGCAAAATTGAAATAGCTCCTTTAGCTTATATGCGGGGACGCACTTTAGATAATGCTTTTGTGATTGTCGATGAAGCGCAAAATACCACTCCCGCACAGTTAAAAATGGTACTGACACGTTTAGGCTTTGGTTCAAAAATGGTAGTTACAGGAGATATTACCCAAACCGATCTACCTCAAAATCAACAATCGGGCTTAATTGTCTCTAGCAAAATTTTAAAATCTGTAGATGGAATCGCTTTTTGTTATCTGACTCAAGCAGATGTAGTAAGACATCCCCTAGTGCAGAAAATTGTCGCTGCTTATGAGAAGTTTGAAAAGTAAATTAAATTAACTTTGGCTAGGTAATACGTTTATCTGGCTTTGTCTAATAAAAAACTCGGCACGATATCTTTACTTCCAGCGTAGACTTTTGCTTTTTCTAAGCGTTCTCTGATAAGAGATAACCCGTGATAATCTCCTGAGAATTCTGATTGAAAATCATTGATGGCAGATTCGATTGCTGCAAATGCTTCCTTTTCTAGTTTAGAATTGGCTTTAATATATGCTGCTGTTTCTTCTCGATAACTTTCTGCACCAAAGCATAGCCTACCCAAAAAACCATCGAAGAAAAAGGTAAACGGGGTTTTATTGGCATCTTCAATAATAAATACAGTGTCACTATAGCAGCGAAAATTAAGAATCAAACCTATGCTGAATGGAGGTTTAACAAGAATATCCCAATCACTAATTTCAGGATATCCAGGAATTGAATAATCAATTAATTTTTTTAATTCCTTACTTCTATTTTTTATCTTTTCTTTTTTGATATTTGCTGCTTTTTTCTTCATGACTATGATTGAGCAAGATTATCAATATTGTAATACAAAAGAAATATATATAGTGGATTTAGTGAAATTACACTCAATCTATAAGACGAACAACTTTTTGTCCGACAGCTTATCTGTTTTTTGATGTAGTAAATCATTCTTTAGTTAAAAAAAATTTTACTAAAGAAAATTTCAAGCAACAAATAAAAAGGAAAATAGGGCGTTGCTGATTTAAGTAATGTCACCCCAAATAATACGGTTCGTAGCTATAAGCTATAAGCTTTGAAATTATTTTGAATAACAGTATAGATTAGTAAAAACTTGTCTCAGCATTATGCATTCACCAACGCCGAAAATAGAAGTATTATTCAATTAAATAATGAATAATCAACGAAAATTTGGCAATTTAATCGTCTATTGTGGCGATTAAATCGATTTCAACGTCGCCCAATCCAGCAAGAGAAGTGACACTTTTATATTTATGGTCGTAGGTAAAGGAAATTCATCAATTGTCCTTACATTTAATTGAGGGTTGGCAAATAACGGGAAAATTAACCGAATTAGCAATAAAACAAAGCTCGTGGGCTTTATGATGCAGTTTTGTGGCTTGTTCTAAATCACTTTCAGTAGTAATTGTAATTTCTGGCTGTAATATTACTTCGGTGAATCTTCCACCACCGTTTTTAGTTTCGCACATTTTTCCTACAGGGAAATCGCTGTAATCAATTACAATAACTCCCTCATCAGCACACAAATGGAGATACCACAGCAAGTGACAGCTAGAAATAGAAGCAACTAACAATTCTTCTGGATTATATTTATTTTTGTCACCGCGAAAAGCTGGATCGGACGAACCTAAAATTACTGGTTTTCCCGATACTTCAATTTGATAAGTACGCTCATAAGCTCGATAATTGACAGTACCCTCACCACGATTACCAGTCCATTGGAGAGCAAGCTGATAAAGATGTTCTTTTGAGTATTTAATCAAAATTATTCTCCTTGGTCATTAGAAAATTTAGTACTCTATGAAGTGCGATCCCATATAATTGTAGATTGTGCCACCATCGCTTACTCGATATAGCTATCAGTAATTCATGAGTAACTATGCTTGTTTGGCAACTTTATAATCAAAACTAACTTATTGTTTGAGTTCATTATTACAGAGAGAAAAATTGTCACTATGATTCACGATATATTTATGCCTGCTTTAAGCTCCACAATGACAGAAGGAAAAATTGTGGAATGGACAAAAGCCCCAGGAGACAAAGTAGAGAAAGGGGAAACTGTGGTTATTGTCGAATCAGACAAAGCGGATATGGATGTAGAATCCTTTAATGAAGGTTATTTAGCCGTTGTTTTAGTGGAAGCTGGAAACTCCGCACCCGTAGGAAATGCGATCGCTTATTTAGCATCAACCGAAGCCGAAATTGCCGAAGCACAAAAGAAAGCAGCATCAGGCGGAAGTGTCGCTCCTCCCGCACAGACTGAATCTCAAGCAACTACAGCAGCTACTACTACTACAGCAACAACTCCTGCAAAAACCGTAGCAGCATCTAACGGTAATGGCCGCATTGTGGCATCTCCTAGAGCGCGTAAACTAGCAAAAGAATATAAAGTCGATCTCAAAACTTTACAAGGAAGTGGTCCTTACGGGCGTATCATTGCAGCAGATGTGGAAAGTGCTGCGGGTCAACCTGTGACTGAAAGCAAAGCTATCGGATTTGGCTCTCCAGTTGTTTCTCAACCTATAGCAGTAACTCAACCAACCGTAACAACACCACAAAGCACACCTACTCCCGTCAACACTATGGCAGGAGAAACTGTACCACTCAATACTCTGCAAAAAGCTGTGGTGCAAAACATGAACATGAGTTTACAAATACCTACTTTTCATGTGGGTTATACCATTGCTACGGATGCTTTAGATAAACTTTACAAGCAAATCAAACCCAAAGGCGTTACCATGACGGCTCTATTAGCCAAAGCTGTAGCGGTAACCCTGCAAAAACATCCTGTGGTTAATGCTAGCTATGCTCCTGATGCGATTAAATACAATTCTGATATTAATATTGCTGTAGCCGTAGCAATGCCTGATGGTGGCCTGATTACTCCTGTATTGCGTAATGCAGATCGGATGGATATTTATTCTTTATCCCGTACTTGGAAAGATTTAGTTAATCGCGCTAGAGCTAAACAATTACAACCTGATGAATACAGTACAGGCACATTCACCTTATCCAACTTAGGAATGTTTGGTGTTGATACCTTCGATGCTATCTTACCATCAGGACAAGGCTCTATTTTGGCGATCGCTGCTGCTTGTCCCCAAGTAATTGCTAATGATGCGGGTATGATGGGTGTTCAACAACAAATGAAAGTCAATATCACCAGCGATCACCGTATTATTTACGGAGCGCAAGCTGCTGCATTTTTAAAAGATTTGGCTCTGTTAATTGAAACTGATGCTCAATCTCTTACTTTATAAACTCATCTTCGCTGTTTAAAAAACAGAAGGTTTTATGGTTTATCAAAAAGCTTTAAGCTTTAAGCTCTAGGCTCTAAGCTAAAAGGGTTTAAGACCCCTACTAAACAGGTATTGTTTAGTAGTCTACAGTTAGGAGAGGTTTAAAACTTCTTCTAACTGGCTTACAGCTTATAGCTTATGGCTTATAGCTAGGGCGAAGCCCTTTATGAGGGTAAAGAGATCGCCATTTGCAAGCGAAAAACAACCAATCACTGATAATTGACCATTGGTTACTGACTCATCTTCCTGTTACAGAATTTAAAGTTATGTAGCCTTTTGCAGAGAGTGAATAGTTCTATGAGGTAAACTAACCGTTAAATCCTTTAATTACTATTTGTGCGCGTTCGTTAAGTTTGCGACATTTGAGGTTTTCTCAAATGCTTGTGACTGAAGTTTACTGAGATTTCCTCAGCACGTTGCACTGGAGAACACTCGCTCAGGAGCGAATAATCAATGTCTCATAGCGTTAAAATTTACGATACTTGTATTGGCTGTACTCAATGTGTACGTGCTTGTCCTCTGGACGTTTTAGAGATGGTACCCTGGGATGGCTGTAAAGCTGGTCAGATTGCCTCTTCTCCCCGTACAGAAGATTGTATAGGTTGCAAACGGTGTGAAACCGCTTGTCCTACCGATTTCCTAAGCGTTCGCGTTTATCTGGGTGCAGAAACCACCCGTAGTATGGGCTTGGCTTACTAATACAAAAAACCAGATTTAAAAATGGCAATTATAAATTCGCTATTTACAATCTAAAATTGGTGTCGTTTAACTTTATGGCTATAATTTTTTATAGTTTGGAGTTAACGACACTATTTTTTTGCCAGTTTTTGGTGACTGATATAGCACTATGTATATAGGTTAGGGCATTTTAAAATTTTCTACTTGCGGTGCGACCCCGCGTTATGCCCTAAAGGACTTCCTTTGATCGCGCGATGCAGAGCGAGTCCTAAGGCGGGAGCGGTATCCGTGATAGACGGCGTAAGACGTTTACACCCATCGCATTTGGGGGCAAGGGAACGCGCACCTTTGCCACATGAAGCACTTGCTACCTAGGGCGTTCCTTAAGTGATTTTTAATCATCAGGGTCGCTCGTCTATTTGCTCCTTCCGAATCAATAACTTTCTTGTCCTAATCTAATTTTGTACAGCTATAACTAGTCGCTCGTTGCTGGTTATTATTTACTATTACCTCTTTCTTCCTTAAAAGATTATGACTGAAATCACCAATTCTTCTTATACTGATAGTCAGATTATTACTTGGCTGCGAGGTTTGTATACTATAGCCTGGGCAGACGGAAATTATGACCCAGAAGAACAAGAATTAATTACTCAATTAACTGGAGATTTAGCCAATTTAAAGGAAAATCAGTCTTTAGAATCGATTACACCTGAAGAGTTAGCTACAGGTTTAGGGAAAGATCGCGATACAGCAGAAAACTTTTTACGCACTGCGGTATTAGTAGCAGTAGCAGATGGGGTTTATTCCACTCCTGAGTCTGAATTGTTGCATCAATTTAGTGATGCTTTAGAAATAGAAATTGCAGCCCTCAAGTCTTTAGAAAAAACTCTTTACAAGCCAGAAGAAACTGAAACAGACAATAATAGTAATAATAGTGGTGCTGCTTCGGGCCTGACTCCTCCTCCTCAAAAGCAAGGTGTTAATGTATTGCATCCTGTTAAAGACTGGCTGGATGAAATGGATATCAAAGACCCCCGACTGGCTCGCTTTGTTTGTAAAGTAATTCCTCCACAATGTCCTTTTGAGCGAGATCTTAATTTATTTGGACGCAAAATTGCTCATATTCCACCTTTATGTAAGCTGAATCCTCTTTACGATCAGTTTGTAGGATTACGCTTTCGCTCTCTTTCTTATTTGGCTGATGACTGCCAAGAAGATATTTCGGAATTTATTTAGGTAAAAGTACTGTTTTTTACTGGTTATAGATATAAAGCCTCGTTAATTTTGATCTTGTTTTGGGAATCATAAAGTTATCAAGTCTTGACTATTCCTAATTGATATATTTACGAGGTATTGAATTGTGTTTAACAAACTATCATTAAAAGCTAAAGCAATAGTTTTATCCAGTGCCTTTGGGATTTTACCTGTGTTGGGGAGTGGAGGTCTTGCTTATTATTTTGCTAATAAAAATCTTTATCAGACTAAAGTTGTCGAAAAAGAATTAAGTGCAATTAATCTGAGTGATAAGATTAATCGTTTTTTGTTTGAACGCTATGCAGATATTCAGGCTGTGGCTAATTTGCCAGCTTTTAATAATGCTGATGTCATTGCAGCTATGACTACTCAGGAAAAAAATAAGCTAATTGATAAATATATTGAGCTTTATTTAATTTATAACAGCATTGCTGTTTTCGATCTGGAAGGGGATGTGATTGCTCAATCTGCGGGGAAACCTTTATCCAATCATAGCGATCGCGGTTATTTTCAAGAGGTTTTAAAAACTAAACAACCTTATATGAGCGATGTTACTATTTCTAAATCTACAGGAATTGTCGCCGTTTATTTTGTTTCCCCAGTGATAGATAGTAACACGGGAAAGATGATTGCGATCGCTCGTTCCCGAATGCCTATTTCTAATATGGATCGTTTAGGAGAAAGTTTAGAAGATAGTAGTCAATCATGGCATTTAGTAGATAATGCTTCAGGTAAAATTATTGGAGCCTCACAAGCAGAAACTATCGGCAAAGATATTAATTCCTACTTTCCTATTTTTACGAATATCAATCAACAAACTGTTGCCAGTGGCATTATCACAAGTCAGCTTGATAACGAACCAGAATTGATTGCTTATGCTCCTTTTACTAAGCTAGAAGGCTTACCTCAAATTCCTTGGGGAACAGTAGTAGCCACCGAAACAGCAACGGTATTTGCAGGGCAAAAAAGATTAGCCTGGGTTATCTTCTTAGGAACAATTATTACTGCTACTATAACTACGGGTATTGCTTACTGGTTAGCAGAATACGTGACATCTTTTATTCGTACTATTGCTAATTCCATTGCAGTTTCTTCTACCAATATTGCCACTACTGTAGAACAACAGGAGCAAACTGCAACCGAACAAGCTGCTTCAGTTAACGAAACTACGACTACTGTAGATGAATTGGGTTCAACTTCTCGCCAGTCAGCACAACAAGCAGAAGTCTCTGCTAATGGGGCGAGTCAAGCTTTAGCTTTGGCAGAAGAAGGAGAAAAGACAGTTCAGCAAACGATGAAAGGGGTAGAAAATCTCAAAGAAAAAGTTGAGGAAATTGCCGTACAAATTCTTAATTTAGGAGAACAAACCGCTCAAATTTCTCAGATTTCTGACTCAGTAGCCAAAATAGCAAAACAGACTAATATGTTAGCTCTTAATGCTGCGGTGGAAGCAGTGCGAGCAGGAGAGCATGGTAAGGGATTTAATGTTGTGGCTAGTGAAATTCGTAAATTAGCTGATGAAAGTAAGAAATCCGCCGAGAAAATTAATAATTTAGTTGGTGAGATCCAAGCTGCCATGAACAGCGCAATTATGGTCACAAATGAAGGAACAAAAACGGCAGATTCTAGTATTCAACTTACAAAAGAGACAGCAACATCTTTTCTTGGTGTAAAAGATGCTGTCAATAATGTCTTTCTCAATACTCAACAAATTTCTCTTAGCTCTAAACAGCAAGCAGTGGCTATTCAACAAATTTTAAGTGCCATCGGCGAAATTAACCTCGGCGCAAAAGAAACAGCCCAAGGTATTACTAAAGTCAGAAGCACTACCCAAGATTTGACCTCTGTTGCAGAGCAGTTGAAGACATCGGTTAATTAAATCAGTAATCAGTTTGAGGCTTTCTTAAATTTACGTTGAGAAAAATAATCAGAGAATCTTTCTGCTCATTACGCTTTCAATCCTGAACTTACCAAAAGACTTTTTTGTCGATAAATTGCCATAATTTTTCACTGTTAAAGTCTTGAATTACCATATTTGCACCACATTCTTGGAGAAACTCTGGATCATGAGTAGATGCAACGCCTATAGTGTAAATACCAGCAGCTACCGCAGCTTTAATACCTGTGGGAGAATCCTCAAAAGCGATCGCCCGATCGGCGTTTACCTCTACTTTGTCTAAGCCTAATAAGTAAGGTGCAGGATCGGGTTTTCCTGGGGGTGCATCTTCTGCCAATACCACAAGAGGAAAGGTTTCTGTTAGATTTAAAGCGGACAGCATATGAAAAGCATTCTCTCTTGGTGCATTGGTAACAACGGCTCTTTTCAGGGGTACTCGATCTGTTAGTTGTAAGATGCGCTCTAACCCTGGCATTGGTTGTAAAGTTTTGGCTCTGGCTCTATATTCGGCTTCTTTGTACATCCCTAGCTGTTTACCTTCTTCTGGAGAGAGGTGAGGTAAAACTTTGGCAATAAGTTGCTCGTTGGTGTTACCTGAAATGTTTTCTTGATAAAAAGAGCGATCGCATTTTATCCCATATTTGGCGAATATTTCTTGCCATACTGTAAAGTGTATGGGGTCTGTATTGGCTAAAGTCCCATCTAAATCAAATAAAATTGCGGACAGCATGGATTAGTTGGCTTTCGTCTAAAGTTTGCTCTCTACTTTTAACATTTCTTAAAAAATATTTCTATAATTTGCATTACATCAAATTGGAAAAGGTGTTACGTCTCAATAACCGAATAGACTTGGTGTAAGTTGTCTAGCGGAATTTTGGTGATGGCAAGTAATCGTATAGTGTTTTTGGCTTCTATTGTCACAGAAATTTTTGCCAATCAATTCTGACCAACGGTTAACTTTTACGGTTTTTACTCTGCTTGAAGAGGACAAAATCTATAAAATAGGAAATAAGTCGTCAAGGATTGAGAGAGAAATGAGCAGCAATAATACAGAGCAAGATTTAAAAGCAAGACTCGAAGAGCTAGAAGCAGAAGTTAACCAAAAACAAGCAGCTAATGAAAAAAAAGTAGAAACTGTCCACGCAGAAATTGAAACCGATACCGAAGAAGAAGCAGAATTAATTGCTAAAGTTTATTCTTGGCTGAGTTTAGCTCGTAACAAATTTAATAGTCTTTCTTCTGGTGGAAAACTAGTTGTAGGAGTTGCAGGTATTTGGCTTGGTTTTACTGCGTTAAATATGGTTTTACATTTGGTTACTAATTTAATAGTCTTAGGAATTTTAGGTCTGGTTTTATATTTTGTTTATCAGAAATTAGTTGTAGAATCATAATTGTTAGAGGTTAGTAGTTAGTAGTCAGTCTTTGGGAAGTAATAAGTAATAGATGAAAGTCTTGCTCCTACAACTTCTCTATCTGACACATTGACACATGGACTTCATTAGACCTATGTGCAAAAGTCAGAGATTACTCCGCGCTCTCAACGAACGGGGCTTATCCCCATTCGAGGACAATGTAAACTCTTGAATCGCATTCAAGAGACAGCCCCTCCGAAGCCTGTCTTGATGCGCGTTCCCTTGCGCGATGTGTAGCGAGTCCTTTAGGGTCTTACGCCGCCTATCACGGATACCGCTCCGCATAACGCGGGGGTGGATAGGGGGGACTTCAACAGCCCGCAATCAACTGTGGTCAGCAAAACATCAAACCAGAAAAGTCCCCCCATCCCCGCACATCGCTGTTCTGACCGTTGGTCAATCTTCAATCAAAATTGCTACTTGCTACTTATTTACAATTGAGTAAGTGGTTATTAGTTGATTGCTCGTTAATTAATGATTTTTGATTGTTCATCACTAATAATTAGTACTTTACTTTATGAACCAAATTGATGTAGTAGGTATTGATTTAGATGGTAAATCGGAACTGACAGATACGGCAACGCGAATTATTGAGCAAGCAACTATTTTAAGTGGCGCAAAGCGTCATCTTAGTTATTTTTCAAAGCATCCAGCAGTTAAAATCCCTCTAAATAATTTACAGCAGGACATTGAGCTATTAATTGAAAAAGCTACTACAGACAAGATAGTAATTCTTGCTAGTGGCGATCCGCTTTTTTTTGGTTTAGGGCGTTTATTATTATCGAAAATACCATTAAAAAAATTACAGTTTTATCCTCATTTAAGTTCGATTCAACTAGCATTTAGTAAACTTAAAATTCCTTGGCAAGATTCAGCTTTAATTAGTGTTCACGGTCGAGATTGTGATGAATTGATTAAACACTTAAAACAGGGAACAAATAAAATTGCTGTTCTGACAGATAGTTTCAATAATCCTATTGCGATCGCAAAATTATATGATTCTTTAGAACTTACTGTAGCTTATTCTTTTCATATTTGTGAAAATCTAACTTTAGAAAATGGGGAAATTACTTCTTTTTCACCTCAAGAAATTACAGCTTTAGCTAAGTTGCCACAAGATAGGTTTGCTGCTTTAAACGTATTAGTTTTAATCAGAGAAAACTTAACACAAAATAACTTAAACTTAGCTAATTTACCTCTGTTTGGGATCTCCGATTCTGCATTTTTAAGCTTTAGCGATCGCCCTAATTTAATTACCAAAAAAGAAGTACGCTCTGTTATTCTTGCCGAATTAGCATTACAATCTCAGCAAACAGTCTGGGATCTAGGCGCGGGTACGGGTTCAGTATCCATTGAAATTGCTCGTTTATGCCCTACTGCTAAAATTTATGCCATTGAAAAAACTGCAATGGGTATTTCTTTAATTAAACAAAATTGCCAACGTTTTGCAGTAAAAAATATTCAACCGATCTCTGCCAAAGCCCCAGAATCTTTAGCCGAATTACCCACACCAGATCGGATATTTATTGGAGGTAGTGGTGGAAACCTGATCTCTATTTTAAATACCTGTCAAAGCAAAATAGCACCCCAAGGAATTATTGTTATTACTCTTGCTACCATTGAACATTTTGCAGAAGTCTTACAATGGGCAAAACAAAATAATTGGCATTATCACTTATTACAAGTACAAATCTCGCGATCTATTCCCATTGCTAATTTAACCCGCTTTTCTCCTCTCAATCCTATAACTATTATCAAGCTTGTGAACTGAACTACCCGCGTTCTGATCGCAAGCTTCCAAATTCAGAGAAAATCGCCTAATCTAGATAGACAACCTAGCTTCTGTCTCGCTGATAAGTCGGGGGACAAATGAGCGACGGAAGTAAAAAAATAACATTGGTACTAAATTCGATTCTGAAAGTACACTTTTCGCTTAAGAGTTTAATTGGGCTAAAATCTATCCGCTCTCTGGCTAAATTAAAGGTCGTTCTAATGCTTTATAAATCACCCGATCTCTACCAAGAGCTTTTGCTTCATATAAAGCACGATCCGCAGTTTCAATTAAAGACTCAAAATTTGAGCTGAGATTGGGAACAATACTAGAAACTCCTAAACTAAGAGTAATATGATCGTTAACTTGAGAAAGATCGTGAGGAATTTGTAGTTCTAAGACTTCTTCTCTAATTTCTTGAGCTACTTGTAATGCTCCTTCTCCTTTTGTAAAAGGTAAGATAACTGCAAACTCTTCTCCTCCGTAGCGAAATACCACATCAGCAGGACGCTTAACAATGAGACTCATTGCTTGAGCAACTTCATACAAACAGCGATCGCCAGCTTGATGTCCATAAGCATCGTTGTAAAGTTTAAAATAATCCACATCACACAAAATCAAAGAAAGATGTTCTTGTTCCCTGGTACATCTTGACCATTCTTGAGCGAGGTATTCATCAAAACGACGGCGATTTGCTATCTGGGTCAAACTATCTATATTGGCTTGACGTTGTAGTTCTTCATTAACTTCTTTAAGAGTGATTTCCATTTGCTTATGTTCGCTGATATCACGAAAAGTCATCGCAAAACCATCACCAAGTTTAACCGCCACAATATGAAACCAAGCCTGATCCAAACTATAGTAATGTTCCTTACTAATAACAATGCAATTTTCGACTACTTGTACAAATAAATCGAATAATCCTTCAAAGAGATGTCCTGTAAGATCTAGCTGTTCAAAAAGTAATTTACCCTCAAGGCTTTCTGTTGTTTCTCCCACAGTCATTGTCGCTACAGGGTTCGCAATTAACCAGCGAAAATCAACTATTTTTCCCCAGCGATCTCGCACAGCTTCAAAAGCTGCGACTCCATCCAAAGAGCTATTTAAAACTCCAGCTAAAAGCGCGCGGGATTGATTAAGCTCTTGTTCAACACTTTTGCGTTCTCTAATTTGCTCTTGAAGCTTTTTTTGCCATAGTTTTTCCCTTTGACCAACATCCAGTTGAGCATTAATACGAACGATCGCTTCCTCTACAAAGAAAGGTTTTGTGACGTAATCAACTGCGCCTAATTGAAAAGCTTGAACTTTGTCACTCTCTGAATCTAAAGAGCTAAAAAATATAACTGGAATGTGACGGGTTTTTTCATTAGCCTTGAGAATTTGACACACTTTATACCCATCAATAATAGGTATCAAGACATCAAGTATAATGAGGTCTGGAAGCTTTCCTCTAATGGCGTGCAAAGCCATTTCTCCATCAGCGACACAGTTCACTCGATGACCTTGCTTTACCAACAGTGATGATAAAAGTCGTAAGTTCTCTGGTGAATCATCTACAATTAGAATATTCGCTTTTGCTTGTTCATAGTATTCTTTATTCATTCACCATTACTTAGTAATGAGCGATTTGTTTCCACAGCAAAGAAAAGCAGTGTTTATTTTGTTGCGGATGAAGTAGCTTGTCAACACCAAGGGTTAGATATGAGCGCGAGGGATGCTGAATTTAGTTCGGCATATCCAGTCGCGCTGTTGACAAGACGGGGTTCACAAGGTTCTGAGGTTTCCTCAGAGCACGACCCCTCCAAAACTCGCCATCCCTCTCGGTCAAAATATTGTATCAGCATTGTTTTTGCTTTAATCTAATTTTGAAAATAAAGGCTTTTGGTATTTAGTGTAAGTTGCTAACTTAATTTTAAAGCTGAAAAACCACTATCGCCAGTCTTAAAAATAAATTTATTACTCTACAGATAGACCAATCAACAATAATCTTTGCCTACACAAAGCAAATATCAGTAGAGCTTGATAAATTTTTAGAATAGCTATTTTACGAATTTCGACTATAATTGTGGATTAAGATAAATGACGATTGAGGAGAAGTGTGGCTCAGTTATTGGTGAGAAATGAATAAAATCAATAAGCTGAATGCTGCTTTTATGAGAATTGAATTTTGGTTTTTTGAGTTAAATACTAATGGAGACTTTATTCAAAAAATCAAGCACAAAAAATACGCGATTAGTGTTGCTGTAGTTACTGAAGTACGAAATTAATGCTAAAAAAAATCAGGAAAAGAGAATTTTCAAAGTATAGTTTATAGTTCTGACAAATACACTTCATGAATATTCATGTTGATATTTTTTGAGGAAAAAATAATTGAGATTGAAATAATCAATGTATAATACATCGATTAGAAAAATAATAGCTTTGTGACAGATCGATCTTTTCCAACCTACTTACTCAGCCTAGTCTACCAGACTGACGAGAAGCTAATTTTTCAACGGTTGCTTGAGTTTCTTGCAAAAATTGATGTCTGCTGTTATTGACATCTGTCAGAGTGGGAACTAAATTACGAGCTTGTAGAGCCATATGAAGTTGGAGTTGTGCCACGTACTCACTGATATCTTCACGAAATATTTCTGTGTTGTTATTTTCTGGGCGTAGGTTCACAGGTTAAATCCTTCAGATCGCTTTTAATAATACTTGTTTAAGTTAACATGAACTTTGACGATCAAGTGAAATTTTTCCCTGGCTCTCAATATTTTGCAATATATTTCGTGATTTCATTAAAATATGTTGAGTAATTTTACTGTTTTTGGTCGCACTTCACAACAAGTAACGAAAAATAGGGCAGTTGTAAATCAGGATGATTAATCAGATTAGTATATATTTTGCGATCGCTCAAAGTGGCTTTTTCTACTACAAAACTATATTCTAATAACTGGCGTTGCTGTAAAATATGCCACACTTGCCGATACACAGAGCTTACCTTCAAAAGCACTACTACCTCTGCGGTGTCTAAAGCAGTTTCTAACTCTTTGACCGTGTAAAGAGCGGGTAACACGGTGAGTCTTTGATGATTAATAGTTAGAGGAATACCCAAATCAGAGACTGCTGCAACAAGAGAACAAACTCCAGGTATAGTAGCTATTTTTACTGTGGGTTCTAGTTGCTTGAGAGTAGTCGCTAAATGAGTAAAAGTACTATAAAAACTGATATCTCCTTCACAAGCAAAAGCAACATCTTCTCCTTTTTGGAGATATTGCCAAACAATATTAGCTGATTTGTGCCATGCTGCTTGTAAGATCGCCTTATTTCTGACATAGGGAAAGTCAAGAGGTACAGTAATTTGCGTTGATTGTAGCCACTGGGTAATAATTTGTTGAGCAATACCTAGTTGGTTGTTGATCCCAGCAGGAAAAGCAATAATCTTTGTTTTTTGCAGTAGGCGTAATCCTTTGACAGTGATTAATTCAGGATCGCCAGTTCCCACACTAACGCCATAAAGAGTACCTAAGTTAACATTGTTCATTTAGTTGGTTTTTTAGCAATAATTTTCGTATATTTGCGGTGATTGTAGAAAATACTCGGCAACTCAAACCTGTAATTATACTGTCGTCATCAAAAAATGTTACAGATACAATTTGGATAGTCTTAATTAGATACTTTTACGATTGCAATTTTCTGAGCAATATAATGTAAGTTGTTTAATTTAAAATAACTATTCAAATAATCATATGGGAATTAGTGGCTCATTACAGGATTTTTCTTTACCAGAAATATTACAAATTATTGACAACGGCTCTAAGTCTGGTCGATTATCAATCACCTCAAGCTTAAAGGGAAAAGCCTTACAAAATCAAGGTACTAATGATTTATGGTTTAAAAATGGCAATTTTGTCGCCCTATCTAACCCGTTTAAATATAATAATTTACTTAGTTTAATTAAAAAAGAAAATATTATTTCCTCTAAAAATATAGTTAAACTTTATAGTTTAGAGCGAGAGATATCTATTCCTTTAGGTGAATATTGTCTTCAACAATCACTTTTAAGTGTCGAGCGAGTTAATCAATTGTTGGAAAACCAATTAAAAGAAGTTTATTCCTTATTTGAGCTTGATGATGGTTGGTTTTTCTTTGATGATGCAGATAGTAATAATCAAGTTTCTGAACCAAAAGAAAGTTTTCCTTTGATGGAAATGACTGGAAAAAAATGCGACACTTTAACTATTTCTTTACAGGGAATGCGTTCGTTATCCAAGTTAGATAATCGTTTAACAGAGCAAATGCCTGAGCCTAACTCTGGACTTATTAAGTTAGAAGACAATCTTAATTGTAAGTTATTGCCCATAGAAGCTTGTCTTTGGGATGATGCAAATGGTAAAATGTCCCTGAAAAAAATAGCCCAAAAAACTCTGTTTGAGATTCAAGATTTACAAACAACAGCACTCAGATTAATTTTAATTGGTTTATTAGAAGAAGTACCAGTTTCAAGAGAAGAGCCACAAACTTACGCAGCACCATCATTAGAACGAAAACTTGCTTTATCATCTACGAATAGTATGGTGAAAACCAAATCCCAAGGAAAAGTTAGTAATTCTTTGTTAGGAAACTTAGTCGATTTTTTAAGGAATAATTTTTAATGGAAGCTTTTAATATTGCAATTACGGGTAATGTTGGTGCTGGAAAAACAAGTTTTATCAAAACAATTAGCGAAATTGAGGTAGTTAGTACAGAAAAAAAAGCTAGCGATGAAGTTAATCAGCTAAAACACAATACTACTGTAGCTCTTGATTTTGGTCGTTTAACTCTCAATGCAGAGCAAGTTCTTTACTTATACGGAACACCAGGGCAAAATCGTTTCGATTTTATGTGGGAGATTATTATCGAGAAAGCTCATGCTTACATCGTATTAATTGATGCCCATCGTCCTCAAGATTTTTATAATGGTCGTCGCATTTTTAATTTTATGCAGAGTAAAGTCAATTTACCAATGATTATTGGTCTGACTCATACTGATTGTGAGGGTGCTTGGGAAGCTGATGATGTGGCATTAGCTTTAGGACTGAAAAATCGCCGTCGTAGACCACCTATTATTACAGTCAATGCCAGTGATTCTAGTTCTGTTGCTAATAGTTTGATTTGTCTTTTAGAGCAGTTAATGATGGCTAATGTTTAGCTTTTTTTCAGTATTATTTCTAGAAAAGCAGATTTTTATTATTTGAATTCTAATCAATAGTAATTTTCGATTTTAAATTGGGAATTATTGTAATAGCAAGAGTTAAAAAAATCAACAAACTATTTGAACTCTAATCAACACTAAAAAGGAAGATATATAATGATTCAAACTTTAACTTTAAATGATGTATTACAGCAATTCGTAAGCGGAACTCCGAATATTCAAGGAGCAGCTTTAGTTAGTTCTGACGGTCTACCCCTTAGTTCGATTCTTCCTGCAAGTATGGATGAAGAAAGAACTGCTGCGATGTCTGCTGCAATGCTTTCTTTAGGAGAAAGAATCGGGAAGGAACTATCAAGAGGCGTTATTGAACGTATCTTTGTTGAAGGGGATAAAGGCTATAGCATTATGGTGGGCTGTGGTGAAGATATTGTCTTATTGGTGTTAGCAGATAAGCAAGCAAAACAAGGATTATTATTCTTAGAAATTAAGCGTATCACTGCCAAATTAGCCAAGATGGTAGCATAGTTTTTCAGAATTTTTATTTGAAATGTCACAACTCGTGCGACGCGAAGCTAGTCCTAAAGGGGCGTTCCGACAGCACGAGGAAACCTTATCCGAAGGTGTATCCTTTAGGACAGCAGGTTCGTTCGTCAATAGTAATTTATAGGATTTAGAATTATGAAAAGAGAAAATTTGGGCGATTTTGTTAGTATTGTTTGTTTCAAAGGGGTCATTACAGGAATGGAGGATGCTTTAGGAGAAAAAGCAACTGCTATTGCTCTGATTGCAGCAGGTCGTACTAGAGGCAAAAATTTAACTAATAGTTTGGGTTTATCTGGTGCTAAGATTTCTGTAGAAGATATTGCTTCTAAATTAGATCGGGCTTTGGGTACAAATGGTACTAGACTCTGTATGGTAGATAAAGTAGAGCGAACTGACGATTTGCTTAAAGTTTATACAAAAGAAACTGTTTGCTCCTCTGGAGAAGAGGAAGGTTCACCCCGTAAGTGTACTTATACCCTTGGTGCTGTCTGGGGTGCATTGGAAAATATTTACGGTCAACGTTACCGAGGTTTTCATACAGAATCAGTACTGCGTGGCGGTACTCATGATGTGTTTGAGTTTAAAACTTTGGCTTAGTCAAAAATTCCTTTGATAGTAAAAGTAAATAATAATTAGCAATTAGGGATTTTCTGCTGATTGCTTTTTTTGCTGTTTAGGGACTTGCGCAAAAATAAACTACCATTCACAGAGGAGCAATAGTAATGTCCCACTTTGGTAAATTTTCCGAAGGATGCCAAAATTGTTGATAAAAATGTAACTCAGACGATTGAATAGTAATTCCCTTTTTATAAGTATTGTCTATTAAATAAGTATGAGGATGTTTACCTTTCCATGTCATGTTAGATGCCCAGTTAATCGCGTGCCTCAACTGGCTCTAAAATTGCCCCATTCC
>NZ_LR213816.1 GCF_900659865.1 Hyella patelloides LEGE 07179 | reverse complement strand
ACAAGGCTTTAGAACCATTAATTTCTAAAAGCACCTTGGAATTTCATCACGATAAACACCATGCTGCATATGTCAGTAAGTACAATAACGCAGTTCAAGGAACAGAATTTGATAGCAAATCCCTTGAAGAAGTTATCAAAGCGATCGCAGGAGATGCTAGTAAAACTGGACTGTTTAATAATGCTGCTCAAGCTTGGAATCATACTTTTTATTGGCAATGTATGAAACCGAATGGCGGTGGTACTCCCACAGGGGAATTGGCGAAAAAAATTGAGGCTGACTTTGGTAGTTTTGACAAGTTTGTCGAAGCTTTCAAAAATGCAGGTGCAACTCAGTTTGGGAGTGGTTGGGCTTGGTTAGTCCTAGATGGCGATACACTTAAAGTCACTAAAACCCTTAATGCTGATAATCCCCTAACTAGCGGACAAGTTCCTCTGTTAACTATGGATGTTTGGGAGCATGCCTACTATCTCGATTATCAAAATAAACGTCCTGCTTACATTGATGATTTTCTTGGTAAATTAGTCAATTGGGATTTTGTCGCTCAAAACCTAGCTGCTGCGTAAGTATAAATTAGATTTAAGCGGATATTTAACTACAATATCCGCTTAATTGGTTGTTTATAGGTACTTTAATCGAATAAATAATGGCAGAGCCTCATTATCCTCAAATTATTCTTTCTTTTGCTTATCGGGGCTTCAAGGTAGAAATAGATCGCGATGAATTAGATGGACAATTTATTTACGCTGCTTGGGTTAATCATGACCGAGGATGCGCTGTTGCTGTACCTAGGGCCATGACTACAATAGATGCAATTCGCCAAGCCAAGCAATGGATAGACAAGAAATTGAAGTAATCTGTGACTGTCACTCAAGATCGAGCTAATTAAGCGAAAAAAATGCGTCAAGTTTTTGCAACAAAAATTAAAATTGAGTACAATAAAAAGTAATGATTCTTAATGAGGTTTCAACTTATGGAAAACCAAGAAAACAAACTCGGCTTTACTCAATTCGCAGAAAACTGGAACGGTCGTCTAGCTATGTTAGGCTTTGTTATTGCCGTTGCTACTGAATTACTTACTGGCAAAGGAATTCTCTCTCAGTTAGGGATAATGTAGTATGTTAGCTTGTCAAGCCTAGAGAGCTAATGACTAAGAGCAGTTTCAATTAGTGTTTAGTACACAAAAACTGTTAGCTGCAATCATAGTATCTAATCTGTACAAAAAATTAAGGGAGTTTGGTTTTACAAGTGAGAAGCTTGCCAAACTCCCTTAATTATTGAAACTTAAACTATTTTTTTACTTTCAATAAATCCCATTAAAGGTATTATTAAACTAAAGACATCAAACTAGTCGGTTTTAATGGGGAACAGCCATTAAAAGTAATGGGGAAAATTCGGTGTAAATCCGACGCTGTCCCGCAACTGTGATGAGACGAGCGACCCCGCGTCGGACGTGGCGTACAAGCTTTTGAGGAGACCTCAAAAGACAGCCACTCCGTAAGACGCTCAGGGAACGCGCGAGATGATTAACTAATAAATCTCAATAAATCTCTTAGTCAGGATGCCCGCCGATGCCAGTATAGAGGTAAATTTCGCGTCTAACTATAGATAAATATGCATATCTGCGAGGTACAGATGGTTAAAAGTTTTTTAATACTTAAAATTGTTAGTTACTTATTAACTACGTTACGAAAACTAACTAAGTGCCAATAATTTTGTTGCGCTATTTATTCCATAATTACAATCTATAAATAAAATCAAATATTCTGCGATCGCATATGTGCTAGTAAGCTGTTCGCAATTTTATTGAGCTTTTGCGATTACTCAACTTCAAACAATCAAAACCTAAAATGAATGTTTTGGGCTAAAACGATTTTTTACTGGGAAAAATCGTTAATCAACCATCAAAAATGAAGACACTATGAACCAAAATTTTATCAAACTCAATACTCTGGCTCTCTTGTCTCTGCTAATAGTTAGTTTTAGTAACAGTAGCGAGGCAAATAGCAGTAATGACGAGCCTTCTACTGCTGTGGATAATCAAAGTAAAGCTACTCTTAACTTAATAGCCAATGGAGAGGATTTTGTTCGTCAAGGTTTTGTGACGAAAGATGGCTGGGAAATGAGTTTTGATCGTGTTGAGGTAAATTTAAGCGATGTGACTGCTTACCAAATTCAAGCACCTTTTGAGCCGACAGAAACAGACAACCTTGATACCCTAGAATATCAGGAAAAAGTTTCCTTACTCGATACAGCCCAAATTGTTAATCTAGCTGAAGGAGAAGCAGATGCCGAACCAATTATGGTGGTAAACACTGAAGTTACTCCTGGGTTCTACAATGCTGTGGCTTGGGGAATAGATACTGCTAGTGAAAGCTCCCCCCTGGCTGGCAAAACTATGGTATTACAGGGTCAAGCAAGTAAAGACGAACAGGTTATTAATTTCGATATTAGTTTAAATCGCCCAATACAGTATCTCTGTGGCGAATATGTCGGCGACGAACGCAAAGGCATAGTTCAAGCAGGAGACATGGGAGAGGTAGAAACAACTTTTCACTTTGACCATATTTTTGGTGACAGCGAAACCAGCGCAGATGATTCTCTTAATGTGGGTGCTTTGGGTTTTCAACCTTTAGCTGAATTAGCTTCTGGCGATCGCCTGTCGGTAGATGATGCTACCTTATCTCAAAAATTGTCCCCAGAAGAACAAGAAAAATTAACCAAAGCAGTGATTGGTCTGGGTCATGTAGGAGAGGGACATTGTGCAGTCATCCCACAACCATAAAGACATAATCAAGCAGCTAGAATTGATTTTTTCCCAATCTGCGATCGATTTGTCACGATCTCAATTCAAAGTTTCGCCAAAGATAACTACAACGACTACCTAGAACAAACTTTATTTGTGGCAAACAGCCTTCTTAGCGATCGCTTTAAGTAGATCGAGGTAGGATCGTGCTAATTGCTCAGTTAATGGGCAAACATAGACTTAGTTCGACAATTTAATTTTGTGAAAAATTTTTTTGAAGGATATTGTCTGGGATATTACTCGATCCCTCTTTCATTGCTACATCTTAATAGCGATTGCAAACAATCTAATTAAACCAATTATTAAAATGTCAATAGCAATCAAAGCATGACCGAATCAAAATTTACGTCAAGTAATCTTAACAAAAATTTATATTTTGTGGTTTTTATTTAACCTGAGTTCGGGATAAGTACCCCAGCACAATTAATTAAACGCTTTTATTATTGATGAGGCGATGAGGCGTTGCCTAACCTTCAGCAGTGAATTTAGTTCTGCATGACTACCTTAAGCTGAAATCCTTATTTTGGGGTTGGTTAAAGATAATCTAAATTAAAACTTGGCACGAATGGTAAAAGTATAGTTATTACCTGCTTCGAGTTGGTAATCAGAACGTTCTAAAAAACGTCCTAAAGGCTCTTGAATTAAAGCTCTTCCTAAAGAAGGTTCAACTAGTAACTTTCCTTGACGGAATTGCCATTGAAATTGCCATTGATACTCTGCTGCACTGACTTTTCCTTCAATTTTACCTAATCGCCAAGATTGCTGAGTTATACGCAGATAAGCTGTCGTTCTCGATTTATCACCCATTAATCTGTTTTCAACATTTCGTTACAATACCTTATCAATAATCATATAACCGACCATTATTAACAATAATAAAACTTGACTAATTAGCAGCAAATCAACTTTGTTTTGTAACCTTTTATATTTAACGATAGTTTCAGATTGCTTGTTTTTTAAATTGTAAAGTTGCATTTCTAACATATGAGTAAGTTGCCGATGAGTAGTTTCTGTACCTTGGTCAATTAAAGTTTTACATTCATCAGTTAGTTCCCACCTAAGCTGTTGTATTGGCTTTCTCAATCGATCCTCTAAGTCACTTTTTGATTCTGCCATGGACTTATCCAGAGAACTTAATGCCAATTTTTCCAATAAACCCGGTCCCAAATGGAAACACCCCCTATTAACGTAACGTATTGCATCAGCTAAATCTTGAGGGGTAGTTCCTTTAAGTAAATAACCTTTTGCTCCTGCTTTGATAGCTTGATTAATATATTCAGGTTCTTCATGTCCACTTAATACTAAAACTTTAGTTGTCGGAAAACGTTGACGAATAATCTCAATCGCAGCCACGCCATTCATATCTGGCATTTCTAAATCGAGAATAGCTATATCAGGATCGAGGTTCTTAATCTGTTCTAATCCTGTGCTTGCGCTGTCTGCATAACCAATAATATTAATGTCAGATTCCGTTTCTAGATATATCTGTAATGTTTCACGGATCAACTTACGATCATCAACTACAATCATCCGAATTGTATTTTGATTAGAATTATAATTATTCATTAATTGATTTTGATTGTCTGAAATCATCGTTTAATAGATTTTTTTGATAGGCAAGATAAAAAATCGCTCTTCTTAGGGTCATAAACTAAGGAATAGGAAGCTCTGCTAAGAGAAAAAGTAAAATGTACTCCACAAATATGAGAACCGCTATATATTAATTATCATCATGCTATGAAATCTAACTTATTAATATTGCATAATTTGTGAAACTTTGAATAATTATAAATCAGTCAATATTTTAATTAGACATATTTTTTTGGCTTTAATTAGATATATTTTTTCACTTTCGATAAAAATCAATAATTAGGAAATTAACCCATTGAAAAATATTCCTTGGAATTTTGCCGAAATTACTAATCAGATTAATTATCGCAAAGCTCAGCGATCGCTGAGAAATCTGTTAAGCAATCTCGATCTTACTCAAGAAGAAAGAACAGATTTAGAATCTGAAATAGATCGTCTCACAGCAATGTTGGATAAATTAGAAAATTCTGTGGTGCAAATTGCTGCTTTTGGCATGGTAGGAAGAGGTAAATCTTCTGTCTTAAATGCATTAGTCGGTAGAGATATTTTTGTCACAGGTGCATTACATGGAGTGACTCGTACTATTGATAGTGCAGAATGGGAAATCACCGAAGACGAGGAGACAGAAAAACAAGAAGCAATAATCGGTAGAGAAGTTTCAGCGAAACATCTTAACCAGAGAGTAAAGCTAGCAGAAAGTAGCGAAAATAGGGGTGAGAAGCATTCACCTAATATTAAACGGTTAACAATTGCCCAAACAGCAAGCGAAAACCAAATTCAACTATTAGATACTCCTGGTATTGATGAAGTTAATGGAGAAGTTAGAGAAGCTTTAGCGAAAAATTTAGCCACTAAAGTAGATTTAATTTTATTTGTGGTTTCAGGGGATATTACTCAAGTTGAATATGATGCTTTATCTCAATTGCGCTCGGCAGGAAAACCAATGTTGTTGGTATTTAACAAAATCGATCAATATCCCTCAGCAGATCGTCTCGCGATTTATGCCAAAATTCGTGATGAAAGAGTCAAAGAATTAATTTCTCCCGACGAAATCGTAATGGTGGCTGCTTCCCCTATAGAAGTACGAGGGGTTAAAACAGAAGATGGCAAACTAACAATAGGGCGAGTTAAAGGCAAACCACAAATAGAGAATTTGAAACTCAAAATATTAGAGCTTTTAGATCGAGAAGGTAAATCTTTAATTGCGCTCAATAGTATGCTCTATGCAGATACAGTCAATGAGCAAATTTTACAACGAAAATTAGACATTAGGGAAACCGCAGCCAATGACTTGATTTATAAAGGAACAATGCTCAAAGCTACCGCTACAGCGTTAAATCCTGTAACTGCGATTGATTTATTTGCGGGGGCTATTGTGGATGTGGGGCTGATTTTATCTTTATCTCATCTCTACGGTATCCCGATGACCCAAGAAGGGGCGATCGCTCTTTTACAGAAAATTGCTCTTAGTATGGGTGGTATCGGTGCTAGTGAATTACTTGCTACCTTGGGGTTAGGTTCTCTCAAAGGATTATTAGGCATTACCATCCCTGCGACAGGAGGCTTATCTTTAGCTCCTTATTTATCAGTCGCTATTGCTCAAGGAGCAATAGCGGGAGTTTCTTCCTACGCTATTGGGCAAATTACCAAAACTTATTTAGTCAATGGCGCATCTTGGGGCGATAAAGCACCAAAAACCGTAGTTAAAGATATTTTAGAGTCTCTAGACGAAGAATCTATTCTCCATCGCATTAAATCAGAATTAAAAGCAAAGCTGATTTCTGACAAGAAAAAGTGAGAAAATAAAGATTTAAGAGCTTTTTCTGAAATTGAAAATAATTTACTGTCGATCTCGCTAACAAGCAAGAATTAGGCTAAAAATTGACAACTATTGCCTACTACAGCCTTCAACAAGAATCAGCAGCAGATATTAATGCCTTAGACGCGATCGCTATTTTAGATGGACATGGTAGTTCCAGAGAACATTTTTGATTAAGAATACTTTGAATATTAACTATACTGATTAATCAAGTACCCATATTCATCAAATATGCTTTCTGAAATTAAAACCATAGCAGAAAATCTTGCACCCAGATTAATTGAAATTCGTCGTCATATTCACGCCCATCCCGAATTAAGTGGCGAAGAACATCAAACCTCAGCTTATGTAGCAGGGGTTTTATCTTCCTGTGGCTTACACGTTACTGAAGCAGTGGGTAAAACTGGAGTAATTGGGGATTTATCGGGGGGGAATAGCGATCGCCCTACTCTAGCGATTCGTACTGATATGGATGCCTTACCAATTCAAGAAATAACTAAGCTAGATTTTGCTTCCCGCAATCCTGGCATAATGCACGCTTGTGGTCATGATGTTCATACCACTTTAGGATTAGGTACGGCGATGATTTTGTCTCAGTTATCAGAAGCTTTACCAGGAAATGTTCGTTTTCTGTTTCAACCCGCCGAAGAAATTGCCCAGGGTGCTAAATGGATGGTAGATAGTGGTGCAACTTCAGGAGTAGATGCCATCTTTGGGGTTCATGTATTTCCGTCGATTCCTGCACGTATAGTAGGAATTCGTTATGGTGCTTTAACCGCAGCAGCCGACGATTTAGAAATCATTATACAGGGAGAGTCAGGACACGGGGCGCGCCCTCATCAAGCAATAGATGCGATTTGGATTGCTTCTCAAGTAATTACAACGCTACAACAATCTATTAGTAGAACCCAAAATCCTTTACATCCCATTGTGTTGACTATTGGCAAAATTGAAGGAGGTAGGGCTGCTAATGTGATCGCCGATCATGTGAGAATGATTGGAACAGTGCGTTCTCTACATCCTGACAGCCACGCTAATCTCCCTGATTGGATTACTAACATAGTTACCAGTGTTTGTCAGACCTACGGAGCAAAATGCGAAGTAAACTATCAACGGGGAGTACCTTCGGTACAAAATGATTTTGATTTAACTAAATTATTGGAATCTGCTTGTCAAGAAGCTTGGGGGAATAATCACGTACAAATAATTGCTGAACCTTCTTTGGGGGCTGAAGATTTTTCTGTTTACCTTAATCAAATTCCTGGTTGTATGTTCCGCCTTGGTGTCGGTAAAGCAGAAGGTAAAAACTATCCTCTACACCATCCTCGTTTTGAAATAGATGAAACTGCTATTGTCACAGGGGTAGTTACCTTGGCTTATACTGCTTACAAGTATTATCATCAGCTAAATAAGCAAGCGTAATTACATCTAAAAAGCGATCTGGATTTCTCGATCCCCAATCTCTAGCCTCTAGTCCCTCGAAACATCATCTAAAAATCTCCTGATTTTAAACTAGATGCCATTTAAGAAGAGCTATATTGCTTTCTTGCTGCTTCAATTTCTGCTTGAGTAACTACTGTTGTTTCCTTGTAATTAACTTCTTGATTGGATTTATATTCAGTCTTTTCGCTACTGCAATATTTTAAGAAAGTCTGAGTTTCTGCGGTGTTGGGTATATAGTTATAGGTGATTTTGGTTTCTGTACCAATCGTAATAACATCTCCCGACTTTAAACGATGTAAAGATTTTTTTTCGCCATTCACCAAAATTCCATTACGGCTTCTTTTTCTCTTTCCTTTGCCGTCAATAATCCAATAACAATAGTCTTCTCTCTTTTCTGATTGTTCGGTGTATTGTAACCAGGCAACAGTAGCGTGATGACGAGAGATCATATTACTATTGATAACCAAAGAATTTTGAGGATGGCGACCAATAGAAAACACCGCGCTATTAAGAGCGACGGCTCTTCTGGAATCGGAAGATTCTATAATTAGGATATGTCTTCCTTTCTGAAGGTTATCTTCGCTAAATTGGGCCAAAGTTAGTTTAGGCTTTTGCTCGGACATATTACCGAATTAATTTAGGATGTAAATTACAGTTTTTGTTTGAACAAACTGAAAATATTTATAATCAGCGATACTATCTACAATAAAAAATATTTAATTTTCGTTGTTTATCTAAAGTTGTAGTTTTTCCCTGTAGTGTTTTAAGCAAAAAGCACCATTAGTAAAACTATAGCTTTATTAAAAGTGAATCAAATTATAGGGCGATCTGCCATCAGTAAAAATATTGAATTAATACTTATATTTAAAGTAAATACTGTAAACCAATACTGAAAGAGTCATCCTTGTCTTGCTGAGAGTTTTGTAATTTCCAATCTGTTGATAAGCGAAGATGAGAAGTTATGCTATAGCCTACAGAAAGTGAAAATAACCCCACTTCTCGATCGCCTTGAGGGGAGATAAAGCTTTGGGCGATGGAAATATCTGCTGAACCAGTACGAGATAGTGAGAACATCAGCCTTAAACCTAAGTTAACACCATCAGTATTAAAATCATTACTTTGAACGTAGCGATAACCAACTAAGGGTGCCACATTTATATAGTTACCCAAAGGAAAAATAAAGTAGTGTAAGTCTGTTCCTGTACTAACGCGATCGCTATTAAAGGAGGTTTGATAATCCGCACTCCAAGTTAGCCCTGTACGACCTAAAAAAATATCTTCAACCGCAATTTTGACCCCTGTAAGATCTTCATTAGAAGGAAAGAGAGAAAAACCTAAATTGAGACGGCTACGAAAACTAGGGTCGTGGCGGATTTCTTCTAAAACGTTCGGCGTTTCTTGTAACCATTTTTGTAATACTGGGCTTTCTTTAATGATTTGGGGAGGAATATCTAAGTCTGAGAGAGAGTCGGTTTCTGCTTGAGCTAAACGGGGAAATATTGTTATAGAAGTAAAGCAGAAGCCATAAGTAAGCCAAGATAACGAAAAGATAGATCGATTTTTGGGCATCAGGAGATTTAAAAACGTTATCAACCAAAATAATATATCTTGATTCAGCTTATACGAGAAAAAATAAAATCTGCGATCGATATTAATATCTTATGGACAATTTAAAATTGAATATTACAACAGCAGGTAATACCTGGAATCCAACTCTTCTTGCAATACAAGCGAAAAACTACAAAATTACACTGTATCTCGTAGTTGACGAAGATGGGAATGAAAAATCAGAATACGAAGCTGAAAAAGATGGTAGAAGATTTAGTGCGACATCTCCTGCTGAGTTGCTGGGTTTAATAGCTATGTGGGAAGTGAGAGGAGATAATTGGCAATACAATCATAAAACCGAACCTAACTTGAATGAAGAGTTAGCAGAATTAGCTATTACTTATGACCAAGACGGCAATATAGTTGAGTATTGAAATTTCGGATCGATTTTATAGAAAGAGATAGTGTTATATCTCCTAATAAAGACTCTACGGGGATTTAGCAACTCGCAACCACCAAGGAGGCTATTTTGTCGCAGGTCAACTAACTGGTACTGCAATACTTCTTGTTTAAGTCCAAAATCAAATAAAGTAAGAATTGTTTTGAGAAAAGAGAAAAATTGCAAATCAAAGAATTCTCGTTGATTAAAATTTTTTAGGAAAATTTTGTAAATCTAAAAATAGTATTAAGATCGGGCAAAAAATGCTCAACGAGTTTACAAGCAGTTGAGGTCGATAAAATTTTTGTTGAATAATTGTGCTACAGTATGGATGAGATATTGGGAAATTATTGCTTAATTAATTAAGTTTACTTTTCTTCACAATGTCAAAATCTATTAACACCAAGAAATATAGAAGATTTAGCTATAAAAAGAAAAGATTTTCCGCAATAAAACTACACAAAATATGGTTGTTATTTTTTTTGTGAGTATAAATGCTTGTTTGACAATTAATCATAAATCTGAATCAATTTTAGAAACCGTTATTGTCTATTTTGTTTTTTAATTTTTTAAAATTTATAAACAATTCAACTCTGATTGTTTCTTCAACTGCACTCAACCCATCGCTCTTTCTGATTATTTATGAATTTACCAGCGACAACAACTGATTCTATTTTGCAAGCTTTACAGCGTTTAATTGATGTTGTTGCCCAACTAAGATCCCCTGATGGTGGTTGTCCTTGGGATTTGGCGCAAACTCAGCAAACACTGATTCCTTATGTGATTGAAGAAGCTTATGAAGTAGCAGACGCTATTAGAAGTGAAGAGCAAAAAGCGATCGCAGAGGAATTAGGAGATTTACTATTACAGGTAATTCTACAAGCACAAATTGCCAGTGAAGCACAAGATTTTACTCTAAAAGAAATCGCAGAAGGTATTACCGAAAAACTGATTCGTCGTCATCCTCATGTGTTTGGTGATTTAGAAGTCAAGAATGCTGAAGAGGTTAATAAAAATTGGGAACAAATTAAAGCAAAAGAAAAACAACAATCAGTAGCAGAAGCACAATTATTAAGTAATAAATTAAAACGCTATGTAGGTCGTTTACCCGCTTTAATGGCAGCCATGAAAATATCAAAAAAAGCTGCGGGTGCTGGTTTTGAATGGGAAGATTCGGCAGGTGTCTGGGCAAAGTTTACTGAAGAATTAGGCGAATTTAAAGAGGCTTTAGCAACAAATAATAAAGAAGAACAACAAGCAGAATTAGGAGACTTATTATTTACCATTGTTAATATTGCTCGCTGGTATGATTTAGACCCTAGTGAAGCCTTGCAAGGTACTAATAGAAGGTTTACTCAAAGATTAACCATAATGGAAAACTTCGCATCTCGTCCTTTAGAAGAGTATGACATTAACGAGTTAGAAGAGTTATGGCAACAGGCTAAGAAACAATTAAAGCAGTAATTTAGAAATAACAGGTAATAGGTATTTAAAAACTTATTTTATATGTTTAGTATCTATAATCACAATTTAATATCCCGTGGGCGACTTTTTAAAAGTCATTGATTTTATTGGCTTTCAGAAATAATATTTAGTTGGTTTTTATCTGATACATACTTAATTTATACTTGGCTTATTTGCGATCGCAATTTTTAATTTAAATTCTTTCAGTATCATTATAGCTTTGTGTTTAATTTGACTTAACGCAACTCAGTTGAGTAATTTGGTCGCGATTGTTTCACAAATAAATCAGTAAGAGTATGAAAATGAAAGAGATTAATATTTTTCAACCGTTAATCGGTCAAACTATTGTTAGTTTACAACGTCTTATTGTTTTAGGAAATGATTATACAGAAAATGGATATTATGAATCGGATACTCTCATTTTTGTATTATCAAATGATAGTTGCTTTGAAACTTTGGTTACATCAGAATATACCGTATTGAAGAAAATTACAGGAAAACAAGATTTTATAATAAATTTTCCTCTTGAATCTAACGAGACTATTGATACAGTTCTGATATCGGAAAAAATAGAACTTCCCTTTACCGTAGCTAGTATTATAGAGATTTGGGCAGGCGAGAGTGATTCATTTTTAGTTGCAGTTGATTTTCTAAATAAAAATAAAAAATCTTATTTTTCTATATTGACTGAAACAGATGAAATTAATATTTTAAAATCTCAAGCTTTAAAGCCTATTATTAATAAAATGATTTTTGACTATCGATTTATTTCGCATAAATGGTATGCTTATTAAAAAATCAAATATCTTTGATTATCTAAATAAAAATCTGTATTTATTATTTATTTTAGGATATTTAATTAGTATTAGTGTTGCTTGTCAAAATTTAGTACTAATCAATAAATCAGTAGCAATAAAGAATCTCAAAAATCCTCAATTAGATAAAATTAAAATCGCGATAATTAGCGATCTTAATAGTCAGTATGGCTCGACAGAATACGAACCAGAAATAGATAAAGCAATCTCGCTAATTACTAATCAATGGCAACCAGATTTAGTACTAGGAGGTGGTGATGCGATCGCGGGACAAAAAAAGTCTTTAACAGAGGCACAAATTAAAGCGATGTGGCAATCTTTTGACGTTCATGTAGCTAAACCTCTTAGAGATAGTAAGATTCCTTTTGCTTTTACTATTGGTAATCATGATGGTTCAGGAGCAATTAAAGACCAACAATTTGTGTTTGCTCAAGAAAGAGATTTAGCCAAAGCTTATTGGAATAACCCGAACCATAATTCGGGTATAAATTTTGTAGATAAAGCTAATTTTCCGTTTTATTATAGTTTTCAACAGAACAATATTTTTTACCTGGTATGGGACGCTTCTACCAATAAAATTGATGAAAAACAATTAGCCTGGGTAGAAAGAATTCTTAGTAGTAATGTAGCTCAAGAAGCATCAATGAGAATTGCGATCGGACATTTACCCCTATATGCTATTGCAGAACAAAAAAATAAACCAGGAGAATATTTAGCAGAAGCCGAAAAACTAAGATTGCTTTTAGAAAAATATCAGGTTCATGCTTACATTAGTGGACATCATCACGCTTATTATCCAGGAAAGAAAGGTCTTTTGCAGCTACTTAATGCAGGAGCATTAGGACAAGGTGCAAGACAATTAATTGGTAGTGATTTACCACCACGCAATACCCTTACTTTAATGAACATTGAGTCAGCCTCAAAAATCATTACTTATACTACCTATGACATTAAAACTTTAGAGATTATCCAAGATAGTGAATTACCCCGTTTCATTGTGGGCGAAAATGGTTTAATCTTAAGACGTAATATTTCTTCCACAGACTTAACAACCGCAGAAAAGCAAAGTTGCTTACAGAAATTAGACCCTAAACTGTGTCAACCTTAAAACTTAATCCAGAAGAGCCATATATTGTAGTAATTTTCTTTTGGATAAAGCAGATTAATCTTTTTATTATTGAAAAGCATCTTTTGACTTTCATATATTGAAAAAATGATCTATTCTCAACAATCTATGTTTCCGTTAACTGGTTTTGTCTGTAATAATTTGTCTATGGGGTTAGCTAACGATAAGCAGCAAAAATAATATGAAATTATCTTTCAATAAGCTAGGTGTCTGTTGCAGTTTATTGGTACTGGGTGGTGGCGCAGGATTTTGGGTTAGTCGTCATTTACAAACTTCTCCAACTATAGTGGAAACCCCTCAAGTCTACTCGGGAGGAATCCCTAGAATAGTTAGTCCTCCGATTCAGCAGAATAGTAGTGAAAATGTCAATTTTATTGCTCAAGCCGTACAAAAAGTCGGCCCTGCCGTAGTAAGAATTGATGCTTCTCGCGAATTAACTTCTTCCCTACCAGAAAAATTTACTCAGCCTTTTTTCCGTCGTTTTTTTGGGGAAGACAATTCTGCTGTACCTCATAGAGTAGAGCGTGGTACTGGTTCGGGATTTATTTTAAGTTCTGATGGTCGTTTAATGACTAATGCTCATGTGGTAGAAGGCTCAGAAACTGTTAAAGTAACCCTCAAAGATGGTCAAATCTATCAGGGAAAAGTTATCGGAGTAGATCCCATTACTGATGTTGCTGTTTTAAAAATTGAGGCGACAGATCTACCTGTCGTCACAATGGGTAATGCGGAAGCATTAACTCCTGGAGAATGGGCGATCGCTATTGGCAATCCTCTCGGTTTAGATAATACTGTTACAGTGGGCATTATTAGTGCCATTGATCGCTCTAGTTCTCAAGTAGGTGTTCCTGATAAAAGAGTCCGCTTTATTCAAACTGATGCAGCGATCAATCCTGGTAATTCAGGAGGACCTTTATTAAATTCCCAAGGAGAAGTTATTGGTATTAATACAGCTATTCGTGCCGATGCTCAAGGTTTGGGTTTTGCGATTCCTATTGAAACAGCACAAAGGATTGCTAACCAGTTATTTGTCAAAGGAAAAGCCGATCATCCCTATTTGGGAATTCACATGGTTAATTTATCTCCCGAAAGTAAAGAAGCAATTAACTCTCAGGAAGAATTAGGTTTTAGAATTACCGAAGATGAAGGGGTTTTAATTGTCAAAGTAATTCCCAACTCTCCAGCAGATAAAGCGGGTTTACAGCAGGGAGATACTATCGTTAAGGTTAAAGAAAAAGACGTAGCTAATTCTCTGCAAGTACAAGAACAAGTTGAAATAAGTGAAATTGGTCAAGCTTTAGCAGTAGAAATTATTCGTAATGGTAAAACTGAAGTAGTTGAAGTAAAACTAGGAATTTTTCCTGAATCTGAACCTGAGTCTTGATTGCTTCAAGATTAAAGCAAAAAATTTTGAACCATGAACGATTTAATTGCTATTGCCGAACAATTTGTCTCCAGAGGAAAAGTTATTAAGGTTCGAGAATTAGGAGAGGGAAATATCAATCAAACTTTTTTGGTTGTTATAGATCGAGGAGAAAACAAACATTTTGTTTTACAACAGATTAATACTCAGGTATTTACTCAACCAGAGTTAATAATGGATAATATCCAGATATTTACCAATCATGTTAATCATAAGTTAGCTGGTTTATCTCTGGGTAGTAATCGTTGTTGGCAAGTACCCCAAGTTTTATTAACTTCTACAGCAAAACATCATTATCTAGATCGCAATAATCGCTTTTGGCGCGCTATAACTTTTATTGAAAATGCTCAATCTTATAATACAATTCAAAATTTAGAACACGCTCAAGAAATAGGTTATGGATTAGGTATTTTTCATACCTTAATTAGCGATTTAGATGTTACGAGATTAGCCGATACTTTACCAGGATTTCATATTGCTCCTAGCTATCTTAAACAATATCATCAGGCTTTAGCAAAAACCACTAAGAAAAAAGCTACTGAAGTCAATTATTGTCAGCAATTTATTCAAGAAAGAATTAATTTTGTTGCTATTTTAGAGCAAGCTAAAGCTCAAGGTATTTTAAAATTAAGCCCTATTCATGGCGATCCTAAAGTTAATAATATCATGATTGATAATCAGGATAAAAAAGCGATCGCTATGGTAGATTTAGATACTATCAAACCAGGTTTAATTCATTATGATATTGGTGATTGTTTGCGCTCTGGTTGTAATACATTAGGAGAGGAAACTAGCAATTGGGAAAAAGTGCAATTCGACTTAAATTTAGCACAAGCAATCCTGCAAGGTTATTTGAGTATCGCCGATAATTTCATCACTCAACAAGAATTAGAATATATCTATGAAGGCATTCGTTTAATTGCTTTTGAATTAGGATTACGCTTTTTTACTGATTATCTCAATAATGATATTTATTTTAAAACCAACTATGCCGAACATAATTTAAGACGAGCTTTAGTCCAGTTTCAGCTAACAAAAAGTATCGAATCTCAAGAAAAAGAAATTAGAAATTTAATTATAAAATTGTAAATAAACATTTCATAGTTAATACTTTAGTATTAACTATTCCTCGTTCCTCCTTACTTAACTCACCCTCCACTAATTTTTGCCTTGTAACCCAGTTTACTAAGGATATCTAACAACTTTTGTTTATGTTCCCCTTGAATTTCGAGAGTGTCATCTTTGACAGTACCACCGCTACCACATTGAGCTTTTAACTTCTTCAATAACTTGGTTAAACTTTCTGGATTATGCTGCAAACCAGTAATTATCGTAACAGTCTTTCCTTTACGTCCCGCCCTTGTAGCTTGTATTCTAATATTCTGTTGCTGGGGTGGTAAATCTGGTACTGCTTTGGCAAAAGCATCAGGATTGCTACTTGTACCAAATTCTTGATAAGCAATTTTATTTTTCTTTGATTTACCAGCCATATTACTATTGTTGAATCAGTAGATAAGAAATAAAAGATTTAAGACAATGCACTTTAAACCACCCATGACCATGATGGACTTCTTTCGTAAGAGTGAAGGCATTTGGTTTATCGAACGTAACGTACACCATTTTGATGTAACAGATAATGAATCTGGGGAATCTAACTTAATTGTGGATGTTATTGAGCCAGATAGTTCCAAAGTAGCAGAAGTCTGTGCCTTACAAAATGTTAACCCAAAAATAGCTACAGGAGGGGCGAGTTTTCGTTGGATGGCGACTACTGATGAAAAAGAACCCAATGCCGACTATGCAGCTATTTTAATTGATATCCCCGACGATGAGAGTAAAAAAACAGGTAAGCTAATTCGGAATAAAGGATATGTCGAAGGAATTCCCGTAGTGAGCCGTTATTGGTTTGGGGATGATGGGATTTTGACTATTAACACTGATTACGATAATAACCAAGGACAAGAAAGAGCTTGGTTTATTAATGATGATTTCCGTGTCCGCGTTAGCTCTGTGCGGATGATGAATGGTGTTAATCTAGTAACTTATTGTTCGGAAAGACGTTGTGTATCTCCTGTTAAGTTAGAGCAAATGCTAGCTCATCATAATTAGATTTTCGTTAGTGGTAAAAACAAGGTGGGCAAATCACTAGGATTACAAACATGTACTTTATATGATGTAATGTGGCAATCTGAAGTTGAAATTCTACAATCAAAACGTGTTCAGAAATTTACAATTTTTGCTAATCAACAGCAGCTTACATACAGTCAGACCATCGAATTATGGCAAAGTGATTCTGAATTTAACTCATTTTTTAACTCTTTGCTAGCAAATAGTCCTTTTTCAGCTTACTTTTGGGAAACACCACCCATTACATTATCTACTATCAATAGAAAATTTGAATTTGTGTTGGTAGATAATCCTCGACTACAACAAGTAAAACCGAATCCTAATCCTTTTAAAAAGTATTTTACTTCTACATTTAAAGAGCAAGATATAGTTACTTTTTCCAATCTACATAAAGATGCAACTTTAGTAGTACCATGTCCTTTGATAGAAAACTCGGCTTATACCCATGTTGCCAATTTTGTTAGACAAGCTCCTTTTTCTCAGCAAATAGCACTGTGGAAAACTGTAGGGGAAGTCGTGCAACAAAATCTCAATCAAAAACCTATTTGGGTTAGCACATCAGGTTTAGGAGTTTATTGGCTGCATATTAGATTAGATTCTTATCCCAAATATTATAGTTTTCAACTATACAAGTGAATTAGTGAAAACACACTAAATAAAATATACAAATGTAGTTCAATAATTGTCAAAAAGCTACTAATATTTATTTATTCTTTTTTGATTTTTAATCAGTATTTTTACTGATAACTGGAGCTCTTCAGCAGCTTCAGAATTTATGAGCATATACACATTTATATGTTTATATGTTGATGTTCACAGAATCACATATACGTATGCTTATTGCAATACAAGTATAGTGAGTCATAGCAGTAACCTAAATTTTTAGAAAATAATCTAAAAACGGCAAATCTTTAGATTTTATTTATGGTTTTTAAGGACTAATTTACTCTTTCATTACGGATTGTTGCTTTGTTTTTAAGAAGTGAGACTGGATTGATATATATTTTCTATGCTCAATGTGAGTTTTACTATCTACAGTCAGAATTTATGTTTGGGCCTTTTAAAGAGTATTTAGAAAAAGAGTTATTTGATCGCTTTGAATTACAAAGTCGCTCCATTCCTCCAGGGTTGGAATCTAATATTAGCGATCGCGGAAAGAATCAAGCCACAATTCAAAGTTGGTGTTATCAATCTCCTGAACTAAGAAAAATTCGTTATACCTATATTGATGCAGGGGAAACTGCCCAAGTATTTAATAGTGTTATTTACCCTTCTCATCACTATGATGTTCCTTTCCTGGGAATTGATTTCCTTTCCTTTGGCAAAAAGAAAATATTGGTAGTACTAGACTTTCAACCTTTATTTCGCGATCGCGCATATCAAGAAAAGTATATCGAACCAATGCGGGAAATCCGCGACAGATACAATGAATTGGCGCAAAACTTAGAAATGAAATTTTATGACGCTAATCAGTATTTTTCTAAATACCTACTCTTTGCTAAAACCGATCCTGATACTGTAGTTAATAGGTTGTTTCCTGCTTATCAAGAATATATTCAACTATATTGGGAAACCTTGGCTAAAGCAAAACCTTTAACCGATCCAGAAGATATTCAGCGTATCGTCAAAGCACAAAAAGACTATGACCAATATAGTGCAGAACGCGACCCTGCTCATGGCTTATTTAGTAGCTATTTTGGCGCAAAATGGGCAGACAAATTTCTTTACGAATTTCTCTTTGAAGATGCTTCACCCCTAGCAGTTGCTTCCACTAGATAAAGTAATTCATCTTTAAAAATTACTTGTTTGATTCCAAACTGTTAACTGATAACTGTAGAGACGTATCGGCGATATGTCTCTGCTGAATAAATGAATATGACTTTATATCAACCTTTTTTAGATTACGCGATCTCTACTTTACAGCAGCGTTTAGATTTAGCACTATATCCAATTCCTGAAGGCTTTGAACGCAAAGAGGGAATTATGGGTAAGGGAAAAAGACAAGAAGCGGTTTTAACTACCAGTCATGGCTTTAAATCTCCTAAACTAAGACAAATTAGGGCTGCTCACGTTCAAGGGGGAAACTCTTTACAGGTACTCAACTTTGTGATTTTTCCCGAACCAAATTATGATTTACCCTTTTTTGGTGCGGATTTAGTAACACTTCCTGGAGGACACCTAATTGCTCTGGATATGCAACCTTTGTTTAGAGACGATCCTACGTATCAAGAGAAATATACCAAGCCTGTATTGCCTATTTTTGAGAAATATCAGCAAGATTTAGAGTGGGGTGGAGATTTTCCAGAAGAAGCACAACAATTTTTTTCCCCTGCTTTTTTATGGACTCGTCCTCAAAAAGATGAGGTAGTCGAAACCACAGTCTTCTCAGCATTTAAAGAATATTTGGCTGCTTATCTCGACCTTGTAGAATCTGCCTCACCAGTAACAGATAAATCACGACTAGATGAGATATTAAAAGCTCAAAAACGCTACCTTGGTTATCGTGCAGAAAAAGACCCCGCTAGAGGTATGTTCACTCGCCTGTATGGCTCTGAATGGACAGAAGAATACATTCATGGTTTCTTATTCGATCTAGAAAGAAAATTAGCGATCGCTAATTAATGACATCAATCTGGTTAATAGTTAATAATAGACAATTATCTACCATCAAAATGGTTGCAAAACATTGCGGTATTTTGCAGTTTTTTACAATAGACAAAGATAAGCTTATTTGTGTTACAAAATAGCTTATCCTCGATTAAAGAGTTAAACCTTAATAGCTCTGAGTGCAAGAAAATCTTAACTAAGTTTCTGGGAAGCTAAATCGGCTTTAACCATACAATAGAGGGACTAAAAATGGCGATTCCGCTATTAGAGTACGATCTTTCTTCGCAAAATCAACGAGTAGTAGGTTATGAATTAGGAGGAGATGAAAAACCTGTAGTCTATAGGACAGATAGAAGACTTTCTGACTTAGAGAAAAATCAGATAATCTGGGCAACTTATCGGCAGATTTTTAATGAGCAACAAATTCTTGTTAGTAATCGCCAAACTTCCCTAGAATCACAGCTAAAAGCTGGTCAAATCACAGCTCGAGAATTAATTCGTGGACTAATACTCTCTGAATCTTTTCGCAGACGCAATTACGAGCCTAACAGTAATTATCGCTTTGTCCAAATGTGTGTCCAGAGAGTTTTAGGCAGAAATATCTACGGTGAAAAAGAAAAGCTTGCTTGGTCAATTGTGTTAGCAACTCAAGGCATAGAAGGCTTCATTGATAACTTGCTAGATAGCGAAGAGTATCTTGATAACTTTGGCGAGAATACTGTTCCTTATCAGAGAAGGCGCATATTACCCCAAAGAGAACAAGGAGAACTTCCTTTTGCCAGAATGCCTCGTTATGGAGCAGACTATCGTAGTAAGTTAGAGGAAATAGGCTATTTTTCTCCTAAGAGAATCGATACTCTTTGGGATGGCACATTTTATTTTCCTCCGCAACCTGTGCTTCTAGCAGCTAAGATTGCCACTATTGCAGGAGCAAGTATCCTTACTTTGGGCATTGTGGCTACAGCCCTATCTGCATTTGGGTTAATTAGTCTGTAGATTTAGAAACATAGGCTGACTAAATATTGCATAAATTAACAAGATGTAACAAATAATGGTTCAACGCCATTGTATAAAAGTTACTTAGGGGGTAAACTCCACCTAGTTGTTACCTAATTGCGAAATCGGCTTACCGCGATCGCTAATTACCCTAGGTCTTTGCCTGTCCGCCAAAATATTTCGGTTTTGCCGAGATTGTCACTGAACTTTTTTATCAGGCTGTCCAATCCGAATGTAAACTTTTCTTATGCTGCTTAAAAAACCTTATCTTAAGCATCGAAAATTAGAAAAGCTCTAACAAACTGAAAGTTGGGAGTCCACTTGAAAAACATATGTAGCTGCAAGCTGAATATGTTTAAGTTAGAGATCAGTCCACCGTGGTGGTGCTACCTCAACTCTAACCATAGGTTAAAATTATTTTTTGAAGTTCAACTAAACTAAATTTAAATCGAGTAGGAGATTAATTAAATGTTTGACGCATTTACTAGAGTAGTATCCCAAGCTGATGCTCGTGGTGAGTTTCTTTCCACGTCTCAATTGGATGCTTTGGGTGCTATGGTTGCAGAAAGCAACAAGCGCATGGATTCTGTTAACCGCATCACTAGCAACTCTTCCGCAATTGTAACCAACGCTGCTCGCGCTTTATTTGCAGAACAGCCTCAGTTAATTGCTCCTGGTGGAAATGCTTACACTAGCCGTCGTAACGCTGCTTGTTTACGAGACATGGAAATCATTTTACGTTATGTAACTTACGCGATCTTCACTGGTGACGCTAGCGTACTAGAAGATCGTTGTTTAAACGGTTTACGTGAAACTTATCTTGCTCTAGGTACTCCTGGTGCATCCGTAGCTGTAGGCGTTCAAAAAATGAAAGATGCTGCTTTAGCAATTGTTAAAGATCCTACTAGCATTACTCCTGGCGATTGCAGTGCTTTAGCATCTGAAATTGCTGGCTACTTCGACCGTGCAGCATCAGCAGTTGCTTAATTATAATTTTGGTTAACCGTCAACTTTGTGCGTTAACTGAACTAAATTTTTTTAGTAAAACTTAGAAAACCAAGAGACATAACTAATCCATGAAAACTCCTCTAACCGAAGCTGTTTCCGCAGCAGATTCTCAAGGACGCTTTTTAAGCAGCACCGAAATTCAAACTGCTTTTGGTCGTTTTCGTCAAGCTTCTGCCAGCTTAGAAGCTGCTAAAGCTTTAACCTCTAATTCCCAAAGCTTAATTAGTGGTGCAGCTAACGCTGTTTACAGCAAGTTCCCCTACACTACTTCTACTTCCGGTCCTAACTACGCTTCTACTCCCGAAGGTAAAGCTAAATGTTCTCGTGACATTGGCTATTATCTACGCATGGTGACTTACTGCTTAGTTTCTGGTGGTACTGGCCCTATGGATGAGTATTTAGTGGCTGGTTTAGATGAAATCAACCGTGCTTACGAACTATCTCCTAGCTGGTATATTGAAGCTCTGAAATATATCAAAGCTAATCATGGTTTAAAAGGTGACCCTGCCGTAGAAGCTAACTCTTACTTAGACTACGCTATCAACACTCTTAGCTAGTTAAGAGAACCAAACTATCTAACTATGGGATATGGATTAGTATTTTACTGCTAGTAAAAGTTCAATTCAAAGCTCCTAGTTTTTGGAGGACAAGCATTTTGAGGTTGCCTCAAAATCGTGAGATGTCCGTACAAGCATTACCCAGAAAGGTATGCGAATACTGTGCAGATTGCTGGTATTTGTTTACTTATCTGGGTCTTGTTATTTTAAGGAAGAATGAGGAATGAAGGATGAAGGGTGAGGAAAAAAGTATAAGCTCTAGTGAAGCGGAACAGTTAACAGTAGAAACAGCGATCGCAAATTTACAACAAAAGTCAGATTTAGGTGCGCGTTATTACGCTGCTTGGTGGTTGGGAAAATTTCGAGTTAAAGAACCCGCAGCCATTGATGCTTTGCTTATGGCGTTAGAAGATGAATCAGACCGCGCTCCTGATGGCGGATATCCCTTGCGTCGTAATGCAGCTAGAGCGTTGGGGAAATTAGGAGATAAAAGAGCAGTACCCCCTTTAATTTGCTGTTTAGAGTTTCCTGATTTTTATGTCAGAGAAGCTTCAGCTCAAGCCTTAGAAACTCTCGATGATACCAGTTGTGTTCCCTACTTAATACAGATTTTAGAGGGAGGAGTAGAAGCAGCACAATTTGTCCCAGGAAAGCCCCATTTAGTACAGCCTTATGAAGCTGTTATTGAAGCTTTGGGAACTTTAGGTGCAACAGAAGCAACTCCTCTAATTCAGCCTTTTATCGAGCATCCAGTAGACAAAGTAAAATATGCTGCTGCTAGAGCTATGTATCAGTTAACCCAAGAAGCCCAATACGGAGATATTCTGATTCAGGCTTTATCAGGAGAAGATTTACAATTACGTCGTTCTGCACTGATGGATTTGGCTGCGATGGGTTATCTTCCCGCAGGAGAGGCGATCGCTGATACTTTAGCCGAAAACAGCATGAAACTAATCGCTCTCAAAGGTTTATTGGAAACTAATTTACAAGCAAATACTTCAGCATTATCAGAAGATAATATCAAAATAATGGATTTAATGGATTCTCTTTTATAAACAGATAGTTATGAAGAGACTATAGGAAAGCAAATCTCAAAAGCAATTCTTCTAAGACGTTTAGAAGTTTTTTGTGAAGCCGATGAACTTGCGAAACCCCACGAAATTTTGGAGCATCTTCCTACTTACCTCACTCGTATGAATGCAGACTTAAGAAAGCGGGCTATGGAAGGTGCTGAACCTTTCGTTTCGTTTGTTGCAGGAGGTATTGCCGATAAATTAGATGAACACAAAGTTTTTGTATTATCGCAATGGTCAAATCACAAAGAGGAGCGATCGACTCGCCCTTGGTGGATTCTGAGTCCTTTTTCTTGTAATACTCTTGTATCTTATAGGCATTTTCCATTGAATTTCACACAGTTACTTGATTATCCAATAGAAAAACTGTCCTTTTGGGAGACAACATCAGTTTCAAGAAAAACTACATTAGAAAGTAGGTTATTTGCTAAAGGGGAAAGATCAGAAATTAAAAATTGCTTTTACCCATTACCTATTACCTATTACCTATTACTCCATTTTCTATGAGCAAGTCCCAATCTTTAACTACTAATTCTCGTATTTCTCCTTGGCTAGCACGCCTTCTATACCCTTTAGGATGTTATGTTGTTATCCCTGGATTCTTTGGCAAAATCGAAATTACAGGACAAGAAAATATTCCTACTAAAAATCCTGTTATTGTTGCGCCTACCCATCGTTCTCGTTGGGATGCGTTGCTTGTTCCTTATGCTGTGGGCAGAATGGTAAGTGGGCGAGATCTACGTTTTATGGTGTCAGCCGATGAAGCTAAAGGACTACAATACTGGTTTATTAGTCGCATGGGTGGCTTTCCTATAGACCCAAAAAGACCTGGAGTTAGTAGCGTGCGTCATAGTGTAGAATTATTACAAAATGATGAAATGCTGGTAATTTTTCCTGAAGGTGGTATTGTTCGCGAGCGCAAAGTTTATAGCCTCAAACGTGGTGTAGCCAGAATTGCTCTAGATGTCGCAGTGGATAGACCAGGAACAGAGGTCAACATTTTACCAGTAAGTTTAAAGTATAGCGACCCTTATCCTAGCTGGGGTGCTGATGTAAAAATAGAGATTGGTGTTCCCCTTAATGCAGCAGAATATTTAGAGGAGTCTGTACGTCGTAGTTCGCAAAAATTGACAGCAGCTTTAGAAACTCAATTGCGAGAACTTCATGAATTACCTCAATCAAAAGAAATATTGGTATAAATAATGCTGGTTCAAATCTAATTACAGACAAAAATCACAGGCAGGAAAACTCTGGTCATAATAAACTGGTTTATAGAGAAAGTAATATCTATAATTATTTTCTCTATTGGTGATTACCAATAATTTTTTTACTTTTCTACTTTAAAGTAAGCACAATCTGGTCACCTAAAAACTATAGTTAAGTTACAATCGGCGCAAAGATATGAAACCTGCGTCCAATTCCCCAGTGTCTATGCCAAACTCAGAGCCTACTATTAAATGCTCCAATCCCCATTGCGTAGCCCCCAACAACTTTAACAGGCGTTTTTGTCAGCGATGTAAAACACCCGTTATTAAACGCTATCTTTGGGCGATTGGAGAAAAAGCATCTTACTCTGAGACAGGAAATAATTTTAAGCCACAAGAAAAAATTATAGAGCAAGATGCTGAGTGGGCGCACAAAAATAGTCACCAAAACAAATCAAATCAAAAACAGGAAGAGCCTTCATCAGAGCGTTATTTGGCAATTAGCAATCGCATTTTTTGCGATACTCAACCAGGAGAAACACCACAAATTCCTGACAAAATTCCTGAAGAAATCGTGAGCTATCTACAGCTATTTACTTATTTTCCCCACATACCTCAAGTTTATGGTCAATTAGATGGTACTCAGATTTGGTTACTAGATTATGGTACTGTACCAGTGAATCGGCAAGGAAAACTTACTTTTTCTGATTTATTACCACAAATGACATCTGTGTGGAGTCGAGCCACATCCTGTAGACAAGTTAACTGGTTGCGACAAATAGCTGGTTTATGGAAGCCACTATCAGAAAAAAAGATGGCTGCGACTCTGATCAATCCTGAATTAATTAGGGTTAATAGCTCTTTTATTCAGTTGCTGGAGTTGGAAACCAATGGAAAAACGACACCAACTCTCCAAGATTTAGGTAAATTGTGGCAAGAATGGTCACTAAGAGCTAATGTCGAGATTCGAGGTGTTTTAATTGAGTTGAGTAAGCGCGTAACATCTGGTGCAATCGATCGCATAGAACAAATCATCGAGATTTTGGATCGTATTCTCGAATTATGCGCCCATTCCCGTGAATATTCTTATGAGATTTGTGCCATTAGCGATTCTGGACCAACACGAAATAATAATCAAGATACTGCCTATCCTAATTCTGAAACACCAATCAAAAATGATGTCACACAGCAGTCTTTGGCGATTGTTTGTGATGGAGTAGGAGGACATGAAGGAGGTGAGATCGCTTCTCAAGAGACAGTTAATTATCTTTGCGATCGCGTTTCGGCAATTCCTTGGAATCAACCAGACAATACACCAAAAAATGTTTTGCAACAATTGCGTCAGTTTACTAACGAAGCCAACGATGCTATTAGTAAGCGTAACGATCGGGAAAAAAGACAAGAAAGACAGCGTATGGGAACTACGTTAGTCATGACCTTAGCTCATAACCATGAAGTATATCTAACTAATGTGGGAGATTCTCGTATTTACTTGATTACTCATAATAGCTGTCATCAACTTACTACCGATGATGATTTAGCTTCTCGCGAAGTCAGGCTTGGTTATGCTGTTTATCGAGATGCTTTAAGATATCCTTCTGCTGGAGCTTTGATTCAAGCTTTAGGGATGCGGGATTCGGCAGCGTTACATCCTAATTTACAACGTTTGGTAGTTGATGATGATTGTTTATTTTTACTCTGTAGTGATGGTTTAAGCGACTTCGATCGGGTAGAGCAATATTGGCGTGATGTCATTATGCCAGTACTCAATAATAAATTAGACATCACAAAAGCAGTAGAAACTTTAATTAAAATTGGCAATGAAAGAAATGGTCATGATAATGTCACCGCAGCTTTGGTTCATTGTCAAGTTAGACCAAAATTAGAACGGACAAAAACTGCTCTTACTTGGTCTGAGATAGAAGTTGGCTTGGAAGATATAATGTTATGGACTGATAAAAATATTGCGGGAAACTCAAAACTTCCTCAAACGAAGGTGGTTGTTAATGTTGCTCAAACACCATCAAAGCAAATAACCATAACTCAAGATAAGGCTCAGACTCAATTACGCACTGTCTACCGTTCCTCTAAATTGCAGCTTCTCTTGGTTGCTATGACTCTTAGTTCGATTGTTCTTGTTAGCTTGGGTATTTTGATTTATGCTTACACCAGAGATCGAGGTGAGCCACAAGATAATTATCTGCAATCTCCAACAATTATCAACGAACAATAAGTAATTAATCGTTGATTGAAAGTGATATTTTTCTAGAATAGAATGAGTTAAATGCATCATATCCATGTGTTTTAAGCATAAAAAACTTGCGTTAAGGCTGTCAATTTGTCAAAACTTAAGATTGAATGGGCTTTATTGGCAAGGTAAAACAAACTTAAGGATAGCGATCGCACAATGAAAGCGAAACAAATAACAGAGACGACAGCATTTATCCATCAAGCTCAGAAAGAAGCAGCAGTTCACAATTGGTTAGAAGTTAATTGCTGTTTACAACAATCACCTGTTTTTGCCACAAAATCTAGTTTTGAACAGACAGAGCAAGAGATTAAAAAACAAATTCTAGAATTAGCTATAGCAGTCCTGATCGATGGTGACTTTCAACAGAAATGGAATATTGCCAAGATTTTTCCTTTGATGAAAACTTATGCGATCGCACCATTAATTACTCTTATAGACGATGAAGCTATAGATGCTGAGACTAAGTGGTTTGTAGCCCGTATTTTAGGGCATTTCCCAGAACAAAGAGTGGTAATTGCTCTAGCAAAATTATTGCAAAATACCCAGGAATCTGATTTAATTGCGATCGCAGCTAAAAGTCTAGCCACAATCGGCACTCCTGCAATCGAAACTTTAACGAATTTGCTCCGAGAGCCAAACTACCGCCTAGCTGCTGCTAAATCCTTAGCTCATATTCGTCTTTCCCCTGTATTACCTGCTTTACGAGGATTAACCCAGGATGAAAATTCTGAAATTAGGCTATTAGCTGTCGAAGCATTGGGTAGTTTTCACGATCCGCAAATTTCTCCTATCTTGATTAAAGCCTTAAAAGATACCAACAGCATGGTAAGAAAAGAAGCGGTAATTGCTCTGGGTTTTTGTGCCGATCTTTGCCAAGAATTGAAGTTAGTAACCCATTTACAACCCTTACTATACGATTTGAATCCAGATGTCTGTCGTCAAGCAGCAATCTCTTTGGGAAGAATGAGCGACGAATTGGCAAATCAGGCTTTGAATGAAGCTTTGCGATCGCCAAACACACCTTCAAGTTTAAAATTAGATTTAGTAAAAGCTTTAGCTTGGAGTAACATCAGTTCGGCTCTAGATTATCTACAAGAAGCCATCACCACAGAAAGTAATTTAGTTTGTCAAGAAATTATTACTGTTTTGGGCAGAATTACCCTCTCAGAATTAAAGCCCCAAGCAATCAGTATCTTAAAAGAATTTTGGCACTCTTCATCATCTTCACCAATCAATTTTGAGTGCAGAAAAGCTTTAGCTACGGCTTTGGGAGAATTACAAGCATTGGAAGCCCAAGATATCTTGGAACAGTTGGCACAGGATGAAACTAAAATGGTTCAGCTATATGCGATCGCCAGCTTGAAAAAGCTATCTCAATCAAGTCACCGAGCCAACCACTAACAATATCTTAAAAAAAACGCAAAATAACTTTTGTATAGTACAAATTCAGGTTTAACTGGTATATCAGATATATCTGATATATATATTGTGGAATTAAATTTAGCAAAACAAACATGAGCAAATTACGTAATATTTTAATTGGTGCTGGAGTGGCTGCTGTTGGTGCGATCGGTACCAAAAAAGCAGTAGACTATTTTAGAAATCGTGGCAAAGAAGAAGTGGTTGACGAAGCAGAAGGTGATGCCGAAGCAACTGCACCCGATGAAGTAGCTTACGCTACAGTAGAACCAGAATCTGTTCAAGACTTTTTGGATAAAAGCTTTGGCGATCCAGGACGTTATACTCCTACTCGTTCACCCAAAGTGTTTGAATATCAAGACGAGCAATACATGGTAATTTGGGCAAGGGATAATAAGCAGAATAAGAACCAAATGCTCGCTTTTAAATACACTGATGCAGGTCGCGAGATGGTGGCCAGTGTAGGCTATACAGGAGATAACACCGATTATAATCTCAAATTAAATGGCACTTCTTTCGCGGTGGATGTTAATGGCGAACAAATTGTTTCAGGACAAGGAAATACTGGCGGTACAGATGAAGTTGATTTTGTCTTAGCAGCCTAAATCATTGAATATTTATCAGTGTTAGATAGTTAAAAATTGAAACACCGATATTTTTTCATAAGAAGTCGGTGTTTTTTGGTTTGATAAGATTGAGTTTTGTTAGTTTAATAGCTGTGGTAAATCAAATAAAAATTGCTTTTGAACATCTCTTAATTCTGCTGTAGGACGTACTTCTTGAACTAAGGCGATCGCTTTTTCTAGATTTTCTCCTTTAGCAATCAAATAAGCAGCAAGTAGAGTTCCCGTTCTGCGGTTGCCACTAGTACAGTGAACTACTACTGGTCGATTGTTCTCTATTAGTGGTTCGGCAAATTGAACGAACTGTTTGACCTGTTCTACAGTTGGTGGTTTGCCTCCTGTAATGGGCAACCAAAGAGCTTGAAATCCTTCCTTTTTATACTCTTCGATACCCGAAGGCTCATCCATAACAGAGACAATACCCCGCATCCCTGCTTGATAGAGTTGGGGTAAATCTTCTAACGGTGGGCGAGACATTCCTGCTAATTTTTCTGGCACGAGCCACCAAACATCATCAGGATAGATCACTTGGACTGACATCTATATATTCTCCACGAGAGTCATTTTCTATCTCAAGCACATAGTTTTTGCACGGTTTTCTATTAAATGTCATCAATCGATGACAATGATTTAAAAATGAAATAATTATGATAAAACAAAGCCAGTTAAAACAACTATAATAACCAATAATTTAAGATTATTTAAACACTTTAAATTCTAATTAATGAATTCAACTTCAACAATTTTTTTGGCTTTAGGGTTAGCAGCAGATGCTTTTGCTGTTTCTCTTACAAGTGGTTTGCTAATACAGAGAATTAAAATTAATAAAGCACTAAAGATTGCTTTATTTTTTGGTGGTTTTCAATGTTTGATGCCTTTAATTGGTTGGGGAGCAGGGATTAATTTTAATCATCTTATTGCTGAATTTGACCATTGGATTGCCTTTGGGTTATTGAGCTTTATTGGAGTAAAGATGATTTATGAATCATGCCAGTTAGAAAGCGAAAGAGAACAATTTAATCCCCTAGATTCTTATACTCTCTTAATCTTGGCGATCGCAACTAGCATCGATGCTTTGGCTGCTGGTTTAGGATTATCTTTACTGAAAAGTTCCATTATTTTAGCAGCAAGTTTAATTGGTATAATTACTTTTTGTTTGTCGTTTATAGGTGTGTTTATTGGTCATAAAATTGGCGATAAATTTAATAATAAAATTGAAATTATGGGTGGATTAATTTTGATATTTATCGGCAGCAAAATATTATTTGAACATTTAACTGCCTAAATTAGTATCAATACAATAAACATATTAATAGCCTTGATTTTTTAACCGATGACGTTCTCAAAAAGCGATCGCTCTTTCGGTATTCAGTAAAACTACTTTAATAGAAATAGGAACTTCAAATCTCTAAACGCTAGCTAAGTCGATCTATGAGTTTAGCTACTTGCTCTTTGATTTCATCTCTAACACGGTGAAACGTCTCTATGGGTTGCCCATCAGGGTCATCTAATTCCCAATCTTCAAATACTTCTTGTGTTACCCATTCAGAGGGTAAACTAGTTCCGCAACCACACATAGAAATTACCACATCATAATCATCAGCCTTAAAATCGCTCAAAGAGTCAGAAGTTTGATTACTAATATCAATTCCAATTTCTGACATGACTTTTACTGCTGTGGGATGTACTCGACTGGCTTCTAAACCAGAAGATGTGACATTAATTTTGCCTTTTCCCAGTGTTTTGGCCAAACCTTCCGCCATTTGAGAACGACAGGAGTTTCTTCTACAAACAAACATCACTTTTTTCATCTTTTTTTGTCACTGAAATTATTTACTTACAATTTGTTCTTGAGCTTTACGTTCGCTATAACGGTCGGTCAAATAATCAATCTTGTCTCGCAGTAATAAGGTAAATTTGTATAGTTCCTCCATAACATCTACTACTCTGTCTCTATAAGCAGAATCTTTCATTGTGCCGTCTTCGTTAAACTCTTGATAGGCTTTGGCTACAGAAGATTGATTGGGAACAGTAAACATCCGCATCCACCGCCCTAAAATTCTCAGGGTATTAACCGCATTAAAAGATTGCGAACCACCACTAACCTGCATCACGGCTAGAGTTTTACCCTGAGTTGGTCTTACCGAACCAATAGCTAGAGGTATCCAGTCAATTTGGTTTTTCAGAATACCCGTAACATTACCGTGCATCTCTGGAGAAGACCACACTTGACCTTCTGACCATTGGCTTAATTCTCTTAACTCCTGCACTTTGGGATGAGTTTCTGCTACTTGTCCCCGTAGTGGTAGTTCGTGGGGATGAAAAAATTTAACTTCTGCTCCCATATCTGTGATAATTCGGGCTGCTTCTTCTGCTAAAAGACGACTATAAGAACGCTCTCGTAATGAGCCATATAAAAACAAAATTCTTGGTGGATGAGCTAAATTGGACATTAATTTATTGAGATTGATTCTTTAATTTGATTGAGACAACACAATTAAAACAGAATAAAAATTATCTCGACTTATCTATAGGGACTCATACAACGAGGATCGAGTAAAGTTGCTTTTTCGGGATGTCTGGGAAACCAATTAGCCGTGCGCTTGCAAAATTCCACCAGCACTAACATTACTGGAACTTCAATCAATACCCCAACTACTGTCGCTAAAGCTGCACCAGAATTTAAACCGAATAAAATAACGGCTGTAGCGATCGCCACTTCAAAATGATTACTTGCACCAATTAAGGCTGCGGGGGCTGCATCTTCATAATCTAAGCCCAGTTTGAGGGCTGCTACATAGGTAATGAAGAAAATAAAGTTAGTTTGCAAAAATAAGGGAACTGCAATTAGGAGTATGTGTAGAGGATTGTTAACAATGAGTTCTCCTTTAAAGGCAAACATCAGTACTAAAGTAAAAAGTAAAGAGGCGATCGCAATTGGGGAAAGATATTCTAAAAACTTCTCTTCAAACCAACGTCTTCCTTTGTAGCGGAAAATCCAGTAACGGCTGAATATCCCCGCGATTAAGGGTAAACCAACATAAATTAAAACCGACAACACAATAGTTTCCCAAGGTACAGAGAGATTATTAGCTGCGAGTAATAATTTTCCCAATGGTGCATAGAGAAACAGCATTGCCAAAGAGTTAACCGCTACCATTACCAAAGTATGTCCTTGGTTACTGTAAGAAAGATAGCCCCACATCAATACCATTGCCGTACAAGGAGCTATACCCAGTAAAATCGCCCCTGCAATGTAAGAGTTGGCTAATGTGACTTCGACACCCCTAATTACTTCCGTTTCCGATAACCAAGATTGAAATAACCAACCCAGAAAAAACTGGGCAAACACCACCATTGTGAAAGGCTTAATTAGCCAGTTAATTACCAAAGTTAAAAATACAGGTTTCGGCGATCGCACGGCTTGGACTGATTGCGAAAAGTCAATTTTAACCATGATGGGATACATCATAAAAAACAGGCAAATTGCGATCGGAATCGAAACGTTATAAATACTCATCCCATCTAAAGTTTGAGCTATCCCAGGAAAGATTCTTCCCAAAGCAATCCCCGCAGCAATACACAGAGCCACCCACAGAGTAAGATATTTCTCAAAGAAACTAAGCTGACTGCCAGCTTTGACCGCTTTGGCGTTAATAGATGGACTTTCTAAACTCATAATGCTATCAGAAATTAATATGCTGCACTGAAACTCGCATCAATATAAAAAAAAATGCGAAAAATATTGTGAGAGCTAACGACAATTCTCGGATAACCAGACATCAATCGATTGCAATCACTAATTAATTTGGTATCAGCAACGATTCTATATTACATCAAATAATCTTGATGTATCAAATTTTTTTGATAACATATCAAAAAAAAGTTCTTTTTTTTGGTAAACCTTTTGCCTTCTGCCCAAAGCGGGATAATTAGTTAATCACAGTTTCTCCCTGGTAAAATTGCCTCCAAATGTCGAAAATCAGCTAAATACTGTTCTAAAACTACAAATTGAGACAAATTAAGACTGTAGTACATCCAACGACCTTCTTGGCGAGAATACACCAAATCAGCTTCTTTGAGGTTTTTAAGATGAAAAGATAACTTGGACTGATTCACGTCTAGTTTTTCGCATAGTTCACACACACATAGTTCTTGAGAACTCAGCAATTCAATGATTTGCAACCTTAAAGGGTCTGAAAGAGCGCGAAAACCAGCCCCTATATGAGTTAAATTCTGGGTAAGACTTGGCATCAAAATTTTTGGAAATGTTTTTTCTATCCTAAAAGATTCATGTTTGTGTTGGGATAAATGACCGAAAACAATGGGATACAAGCCCCGTCCTTTTAGGACGGCTTTATATGATATTATAGATTTTGATACTCAAGTTGTCAGTGTCAAATGTTTGTACTCGAATATAGTGCGATTTGTTGATGGTGCGAGACTGTAGAGACTACAGAGGTAGAGCCACCCCAGTTATGAACATAAAGTATAACTGGAACTGTTCATTGGATGTAGGTGAAAACCCTACCATCGAAGAGAGCGATTGACTCCCTATCTGGCACTCACGAGTAGGCTCGGAATCCTACAGATGAAAGCGTGCAGCAGGGCGTAATCAGAGGCAAAACAAGTAGCCGCACTGACGCTAATGGGGAGATGATATGGGTAAACAGATTCTAGAAAAGTGTCTTATAGGAATGCGGTAGCTTGAACAACCAATACCGACATCATCAAAGGAAGTCTCGCAGCATTTTGTATTGGTAGCTGCACTCTCAAGAGATTTTGATAGGCAAATTGAATCGCCCTAAGTCATCACAACAATCTAACGAACGGAACAAATAAAAACGTATATCGGGTCTTGGAAAACAGTCGAACCCCAAGTAGACGGACGAGAGTTTAAACCCCGAATACGGGTAGGATGAGGCGTAATTGCCAAAAAGGAAATCAGAGAATGTTCAATTAAGTA
>NZ_LR213815.1 GCF_900659865.1 Hyella patelloides LEGE 07179 | reverse complement strand
TATCTGACATTCCGCAGATAATTTTCTCAAGGAAATAATTAAATGAATTTGCTTGAATATAGCCGTTTATAGCAATCGCCAATCTTCAAAAACACCAAATAATATATTAGTTCTTATTCTGTTTCTAAAATCGCTGTATTCTCTATCTCTTAAAGTGTGTAGACTAAATTGCTCAAAAAATCACGAAGAAATTAAATTTTTCTGCGGAATGTGAGTTTTATCTGACTATTTCGATTACTGCCCTTTTTAGCTATTTGCAAAATTTAGCTTATTCTAGTTCCATGTCAGCGATCGTGCCTAAGCAGCATTATGCGCGAGCAACTGCTATGGGTTCAATTCAAGTTTTTAGTGCCAATATTTTTGCCCCTGCTTTGGCTGGAGTACTTTACTATCGGATTGGCTTTGAGAGAATTCTCATTCTCGATCTGATAACTTTTCTCTTGGCTATTAGCTCTTTATTAATTGTCAAAATCCCTCAACCCAGACAAAACCAAGTAGAAAGTCAGAACAGAGAAAATATCTGGCAACGGTTAACTATGGGGTGCCGTTACTTATTTAAATATCCTGGTTTAATGGCGATTTTAATTTTTTTGTTGAGTTCTAATTTATTTGGTAGTGCTAGTATGGCACTTGTTTCTACCTCAATCTTGGCTCGCAGTGGCAATGATGGTACTGTTCTTGCTGGCGTACAATCTGCCATGGGTATTGGTGGTTTAGTAGGAGCAACAGTACTAAGTATTTGGGGCGGTTTCAATCGTCGAATTAATGGATTATTGTTAGGCGTTGGATTGCAAAATATAGGTCAAATTTTACTAGGTTTGGGAAGGGGGCATCTAATTTGGAGTATTGCTGCTTTTGGAGCAGCTTTCGCTTCTCCCTTCAAAGGTAGTTCAAATCAAGCAATTTGGCTTTCTAAGGTAAAACCCGATATTCAAGGACGAGTCTTTGCTACTCGTTACTTAATTGCTCAAATAACTACACCTATAGGTGCAGTGATTGCTGGCCCATTAGCCGATCGCTTTTTTGAACCTGCTATGATGCGGGAAGGAGCTTTAGCAGGAATCTTCGGCGGTGTATTTGGTACAGGTACAGGTGCAGGAATAGCAATGGCATACACTCTTTTCTCTTGCTGTGGTTTATCCCTTGCCCTCATCGGCTATACTTTACCCATACTGCGAAATGTAGAAGATACTGTGCCAGACTACGATCGCTCTTAGTGAATTCTGCTTTCTCAAGCTTTAAATTTCTTGAAGCTATGGTTAAATAAATTAAGAATTCTGATTTTACTTTTGTTTTCGTAATCTGACAAAATACGAGATACTCGATCTTTGGTTAATAGATTTTCTGATTTCCTGAAAATTGCGATCGCACTATTCCCATCTGGAGTATTGCTTGAGGTGTTAATTACCGAGATAGCATCATTTTAATCCCCAGAGCTAGCATAGAAACACCAAAAGAGCGTTTGAGCCAAATTTCAGGGAGGTTAGTTGCAAATTTAGCACCAATTAAACCACCAATAAAAAAACCTAAAAAAATTAAACAGGCAACTTTGATATCTACCTCTCCTTGCTGATAATAAGTCCAAGCAGCTAATAAACTAACAGGAGGTACTAATAAAGCGAGAGTTGTTCCTTGTGCGCTATGTTGAGTAAAACCAAATAAGTATACTAAAGCAGGAGTTAATAATACTCCGCCACCAATACCTATAAGCCCGCTAACAGTTCCTGTAACTAAACCTAAAATTAGATACAGACCTATTTCCATCTTGTCTCCTTCCGTGTAATGCCCGCGTTACGTTTATTAATTTATTGATGTATTTAATACTTTCTTTATATCCTCAGTTTATCATTCTTCTTATTGAATAGTTTAATTTTTATTATGAATCAATCTTCTCCATCAACTACCCCATCTTTCTCTTTTCCTGAAGCGATTGCTAAAACCCAAGAGTTAATGCAACAAATGGTAGACAATCAATTAAGTGAAGAAGCAATCCCAGAAGCGATCGCTAATTTAGTTAAAAGTCAAACTGGTGCGCGGGGATTTTTTGTTGCTTACCTCACTGGCGATCTTTCTTTAGCAGATGATCCCACTCAAGGAGTCATTGAAGGTTTGCAGTCATCTCCTGAAATAGTTAGCGATTTGTTAGTTAAGAATGTGGCGATGTCAGCAGCTATGAGATTAACTCATCTGCGTAACGATGACGAAACCGCAGCAGCAGGATCGCAAAGGGTTAATCGTCGCACTGTTAAGCTAATTCAAAAGCTTAAAATGACAGAGATTGAGCAAGAAATCCAAGACTTAAAATCTACTATTGTTAAAGGTGAAGGAAATTATCAAGAATTTTTGACAAGATGGGGCTACGATGAAGAACAACAAGCAGAAATTAAGCAAGCCATCTCTTCAATTAATATATAAGTAGCTTAATAATAAATAGGATAAAAACAAAAAGTTGGTATCTACTATGACTACTACAGAAAAACAAACAGGCATTGGTAGTGAACAGATTATCGAGCTAGCACCAAGCTATAAAATTCCGATTTTCTTGATTTTAGTAGCAATTCCCTTAGCCTTGTTAAATATTGTGGTGGGTATTGTTGTCTTGATATTAGGTTTGTTTTTAATGTTTCAAACTGTAAATATTAGGTTACAATTTACTTCCACTGCTTTAGACCTTTACAATTCAGGTACAATAATTCGTCATTTTCCTTATAATGAGTGGTCTAACTGGCGTATTTTTTGGCAACCAGTACCTATCTTGTTTTATTTTCGTGAAGTAAACAGCATTCACTTTTTACCAGTTCTTTTCGATCCTAAAACTTTGGTTAGTTGCTTAGAAAAATATTGTCCAAAAGTTTAATCAAGCTCTGCTTAACAAACGACATATTTGTATAATTTTTAATTATTTAAGTTACTACTATTAATTAATGAATTCCGAAAGACCTCAAAACCCAAAATCAGACTTTCCTGAAGCTTTTGATAGTGATGAAATGGAAATTGATGTCGCTTACGAAGAAATAACCCCAGAGGAACAGCAAAAAATCAAACAGGAGGTTAAAAAAGCAGCATCTTCTGTGAATAATACTTCAGAGCCACTATCCGATATTTGGCTGGATGACGATCTAGAAGTTATAGACATACCACAACAAACAGATTCAGACGATCCTAAAACAGCATCTTGGACATCAGAAACAGATAGCTTAGAGTCAGAGTCTACTAAAGTAGAGCAAGAAACCTCACTGGATAATTCAACAGCTAAATCTGATGATTCAGCAATAGAAAACATCTTAGATAATTCAAAAGTTGAAGCAACTGAAATCAAACCAATAGTAGATACTATTAAAACAGAATCTACTGACTCACAAACAGAACAAGTACTGGATAATTTAAAAGTAAATACCAAAGAAATAGAGCCAACAGTAGATAACAAAGAGATAGAATCTAGCAACTCACAAACAGAACAAGTGCTAGATAATTTAGAAACAGAATCAACTGAGGAAGTACAAAAACACACTTTAGAAACAGAATTAGAATTCAACTTCCCAGAAACTGAAATCAAAGAGCCTGAGATTACTAAAACTCCAGATGAAGAATCTATAACAGAAAAATCAACTTCAGAGCCTGAACTAATTGCTGATAGTTGGTTAGAGGAATCAGAAAAGCTTTCTTCTGCGTCAATTGAACAAAATAAACATCATCAAGACTTATCCTCTCAGATAGCAGAACTAAAACAGCAAAAAGCAACTTTGTTAGAAGAAATTAGTAATCTTCAAGCTCAAAAAGAAATAGCGATCGCTCAACAAACTCAAGCAATTGGGGATAGTTTGGGGCGTATGGTACAAGAAGGTACGCGAGAACTTAAAGAACGCAAAAATAACCTTTTAATTGATATTGAGAAACTGGAACGACGTAGAGAGAGAATTCGTCAAGAAATGCGAACTAACTTTGCAGGAGCTTCTCAAGATTTAGCCGTGAGAATTCAAGGCTTTAAAGAATATCTAGTGGGTAGCTTACAAGACTTAGCTACCGCAGCAGAAAGTCTGGAATTACCTAAACCAGAAGAGAGAAGAAGACCCCCCCAAAGGGAAACTAGAGCGACCAGAGAAGACAGAAAACCCCGCAATAGACCACCAGAAGCTAGTTCTCAACCCCAATTTACAGAACAAGCATTTGCGGAACAAACAAGACGTATTCGTCAGCTTTTAGAACAATATCGTACTAGACCAGATTATTATGGCTCTCCTTGGCAATTAAGACGCACTTTTGAGCCAGTTCACGCAGAAAGAGTTCAAGAATGGTTCTTTAGTCAAGGCGGACGAGGTGCAATAAAAGGGATGGGCTCTCGTTTACAGAATATTTTAGTAGCTTCGGCGGTTATTTCAGTTCTGTATCGGCTTTATCGCGATCGCTGTCGGATTCTTGTTTTAGTAGATACCCCCGAAAAGCTAGGGGAATGGCGCAGAGGTTTACAAGATTGTTTGGGAATTTCTCGTAATGATTTTGGCTCTAATCGCGGTGTGGTTTTATTTGAATCGGCTGATGTTTTGGTACAAAGAGCAGATCGTCTATTAGAAGACAAGTTATTACCTCTGATAATTATTGATGAAACAGAAGAGTTAGTTAATTTAGGTCTTTTAAAATTCCCTCTGTGGTTAGCTTTTGTCGAAAAATCCCAACCCAAAACATCAGGATATCTTTATTAAGCATTAACGATGAACAATCAGCAATCGTCTTTTTTTGTTCCTTGTTCCTCATTCCTTATTGCTAGTTCCTCGTTCTTTGAAAGCAAATGATCGCACAGTTAATTATTAGCTCATTATTCGTTATTGCTGCTTACCTTTTTGGTTCTTTTCCCACAGGTTATTTAATGGGGAAATATCTCCAAGGAATTGATATTCGCGAACATGGTTCTGGTTCGACTGGTGCAACTAATGTTTTAAGAACTATTGGCAAAAAAGCTGCTATTGTGGTACTTCTGTCTGATATTGGCAAAGGTGCGATCGCTGTATCTTTGGTTAGATTCTTTTATGCTTATTATCCCGAAATACTTCCTGAAACCTGGAAACCTTGGCTCATTATCATTACTGCTTTAGCTGCCATTTTAGGTCATAGTAAGTCTGTATGGTTGAATTTTACTGGCGGTAAATCTGTGGCTACGGGTATTGGTGTCGTGTTTTTGGTTAATCCTTGGCTAGCGTTAGGTACATTAGCAACTTTTGGCGTTACCATAGCTATTTTTCGGATTGTTTCTTTAAGTTCTATTGCGGGTGCGATCGCTGTTATTGTTTTAGCAATCATTCTTCAACAACCGATACCCTACATTATTTTTGCTTCTCTAGCAGGGGGCTATGTAATAATTCGTCATAGTACTAATATCCAGCGCATTTTAGCAGGAGAAGAACCCAAAGTGGGACAAAGTTTGCAAGAAAATTAGTTAAAGCGTAACTGAATCATGGAACACATAGATATCTTACGTGCCTTTGATATTTCTATTGATGGGGAACAAAGTTTAGAAAGTATTTACGCTTATGCTCCTGTATACCGTTTTAACTATGACGATCAGGCAGAGCCTGGCAGCGAAGCCGATCGAGATTGGGTGTTGAAACGTACTGGGGTGCGTAGTACGGCAAATGCGATCGCTGATTGGACAAGTTATTTGGTATCTCAGGGAATTGGAAGCGTTGCTCCTACTCAATATTTTGGTAAAAACCCCAGATGTTTTCTTAGCGGAAAAAACGATACAGAAGAAAACTGGATTATTTATCCTTTTGTTCGAGGAATTCCCTATAAGGGAGATCTAGTTCAAATTCGTTCTGCGGGTAAACTATTGGGTGAAATTCATGCTACAGGAATGGATAGAGATTTTAAGCTCAAAGTTAACAAGACTGTAGTAGCTGTAGACGAAAAAGAGATTGAGGAAGATATCAAAGTAGTTATCCAAAAAATTGAGCAATACTTTCCAGAAAAGCTGAAAATTACTCAAGAAATTTTAACTTTCTATTGCCAACGTTATTTAAAAGAGGTATTACCCAAACTACTCAAAATCAGTTTACCGTTGACTAACTGTAGCTGGGATTATAAAGCAGCAAACTTAATCTATCAAACCGATACTTCTCCCATTTTAATCGATCCAGATCATGGGGGACGTATTCCTCGAATGTATGATTTAGCTACTGCTTTGTTACTATTTCATTGCGATCTTTCCTCTGCGCCTAAAAGTATGTTTACACCAGGCGAATGGGTTATCTTTTTAGATGAATATAAGCAATACATTCATCCAACAGTAGAGGAACAAAAAACTTGGAGCGATCTGCTGTTGTGTGCCTGGATAGATGAAGCTTTATGGCTGCTGAGCCATTTTCCAGAAGGTTGGGCAGATGCAAATGAGTCTTATTATCTGCTTAGTTTGTTGACTACCGATCTTTCTAATTTTTCTCTTCAATAATGCGATCTCCGAAAACTACCATCACAAATAGCAAGAGTTTTCAAAAAATTAAGTAAAAGCTTTCAAGATATATGCTTTTAGCTTCTGTGTAACAATAATATTTTGGGCGTTCATGTTTTTTTTAAATCGGATTTCGTATGATATGGCTAATACTGCACCACTAGTTAAAATTGAAAAGATCGCTCTTGTTGCACCAACGCTAAAAATAGTGCTATTAAGAAACATTTGTATTTATGACATCCCATACCCTGACTGATTAACTTTAGCAGCGATCGCAATTGCTTGAGGTAAGATATAATGCTCTTGTGCTTGTATTCTTTGATGTAAAGATTCTGGGGTATCATCGGGCAAAATTGGTACAGCAGCTTGCATAATAATCTCGCCACTATCCACAGCTAAACTAACAAAATGGACGGTACAGCCAGTAATCTTCACTTTGGCTTTTAATGCTTGTTCAATAGCGCGGATACCTTTAAAACTGGGTAACAAACTAGGATGAATATTAATTACACGGTGAGGAAAACCATCTAATAATACCTGAGTAACAACGCGCATCCAACCAGCCATAATCACCCAATCCACGCCATAAGATTGCATAGTCGCTACAATCTTACTATCTAAATCCTCTCTGCTACTATATTGACGATGATTAATGAAAACTGCGGGTATCTGATATTTCTCCGCTCTTGTTTTTGCCTTAGCATCAGGATTGTTATAAATTAAGACTTTAATCTCTGCATTTAGTTTACCATCTGCGATCGCTTTTGCCACAGCTTCAAAATTAGTCCCACTACCCGATGCCATCACACCCAATTGTAGAGTAGAGTTATCGCTTATAGGTATAGAAGCAAGATCGGGAGAAACTAATGCTTGCTGGGAATAGTTCACGGTATCCTTAGATATTGATTTACTCATCACCGCAGATAAATATTTTTGTCATCCTAAATTTAACTATATTAATGACACTATGTTAAGAAGCAAATCACGAAGTTTAGCTGATTGGTTAGATAATGACTCCCTGGCTGCTTGGATATTTCTCGCACCAGCATTATTACTATTGGGTATCTTTTTGTTTTACCCTATTGCTTACTTGCTGTATTTGAGCTTTACCACAGATAGCTTTACCGTCGAGGGTATACGCTGGGTGGGATTACGTAATTATCTGAGACTATTTACCGATGCCGACTTTTGGCAAGTTATCGGAAATACAGTTTATTTTGCGATCGCAACTGTGATTCCTGCTATTATAATTCCTTTAGGCTTGGCGGTAATTCTCAACAAATCCCTAGCATTACGAGGATTGCTCCGTGCTGCCTATTTTATACCTTCGATTACTTCTTTAGTAGCTGTCGGGTTAGGTTTTCGCTGGTTATTTCAAACCCAAGGTCCAGTTAATGGTTTGTTAGTTACCATGGGTTTAAATCCCATTCCCTGGCTGAGTAGTACCATCTGGGCAATGCCTGTTTTAATTTTACTCAGTAGTTGGAAACAAATCGGCTTTAATTTAGTGGTATTTTTAGGGGGTTTGCAAACCATACCCCAGTCTCGCTACGAAGCAGCAGAATTAGATGGTGCAAATTATTGGGCAAAGTTTTGGTATATTACTTTACCAGGTTTACGTCCCACTATTGTCTTTACTACAGTTACTACGGTAATTTTTACTTTACGCAGTTTTGAGCAAGTATACGTTATTACTGGCGGAGGACCTTTAAACTCTACTAATTTACTGGTTTATTATATTTACGAACAGGCTTTTGCTCGTTTTGAGTTTGGTTACGCAGCAGCAGCAGCTACGATTCTTTTAGTGGTTACTTTGATCTTTGTTTATTGGTATTTACGCACTTGGAATCAAAGTGATTAATTCAGTAATTCCCATTTAATTGCTCTTAAGAGAAATTGCTATTATCTTCTAAGTCTAATCCTAAGCCTTCTTTACGCACTAATAAATCATAATAAATTACAGCTTTAATCGATTGCCAAAAAGGTACTACTAAAGCAGCACTAGATAAGATAATTAATATTTGTGCTAAGACAAATAAGATTGATAAATTTGAATTTAAACTTACTGTGTCGCTGAAGGCAATTTGAGTAAGAATAAAACTCAAGATATTAGTAAATATATTAGTAAATATCGAGATAGGTAAACTAATTAAAAAGGACACAAATATTATTAACTGTAATCTCAATACAGAACCTTTTGTTAACATCCAACCACGCTTGATAGATTTCAGAGGTGTCATATTTTCTTCGATAGCTAAAGGCAAATCGAAGATTAAAAATCGAGAAATCAGCCATGTAGTGCCAAAAAACAAGATAAATAGTCCAGTCAGAGTGGAAACGATACCAATAATAATCCCGACAATCATATCTTCTCCACCAATAAAAGCAGTTAGGATACTAATTGCGCCAAAGATAAGTAATAAAAAGATAAATCCCATTAAACTTGCTAAACCCACTAAAATACCAGCAATCAAGAAACCCCACATACGAGATTTAATATGACGACGAGCATCTTTAATTAATTCGGGTTTATTTGTAGCTTCACCATAAGCCAAACGGGAAATTAAACTATTGATTGCAGAAAATTTTGCCCAACCATAAATAGGAATAAAAACCCATAAATAAGCAATAAAAGCCAAACCAAAATACTCTTTAAAATGATCTCGATATATCCTTAAGCCAGCAGTAACTACATTTCCAACGCTTAATGGTTTCATTAATTTATTGATTGCTATAAAATAACTATAATTATAAAATTATAAAATGATAAATGATAAACGATGAATAATCAATAAAATAACGGATAACAATGTATGAATACTAACCGTTGGATTGCCAGAAAAGAAACCAACTGGAAAACTTTAGATAAACTTTTACAACAGGCAGAAAAGAAAGGTTTAAAATCTTTATCTGCTACGGAAATTAAGCAATTAGCTAGTTTATATCGTTCCGTTGCTGCGGACTTTGCTAAAGCAAAAACTAACAATTTGGGTAACACTTTAACCCAAGACTTACAAGCTCTCACTGCTCGCGGATATAACCAAGTATACCAAGGCTCTCGTCGTCAAGAATGGCGAGATGTCCAAGAATTTTATGCTTGGGGTTTTCCTCAAATAGTACGAGAAACTGCAACCTATACAGCGATCGCAACAGCTATCTTTTTCCTACTCTTTCTGATAGGCTGGTGGTACGCTTGGCACGATCCTGTGTTTTTAGACTTAACAGTACCGCAAGAATTAATTGAAAAAGTACGGGACAGAGGTGAACTGTGGATGGGTTTTATTGTGGGAAACGAACCCTTAGCCTCTAGCGGAATCATGACTAATAACTTGGGTGTAGCGTTTAAAGCAGTTTCAGGTGGTGCAACGGCGGGTATTCTGACAATTTATATTATGGCATTTAATGGTTTACATATTGGAACTATTGGTGCTTTGGTAACTCAAAATAATTTGGGATACCCTTTCTGGGCTTTTGTTTGCCCTCATGGTTCATTAGAATTACCTGCAATATTTTTGGCTGGAGGTGCAGGCTTATTAATTGGTAAGGCAATGGTTTTTCCTGAACAGTATCGCCGTATTGATGCTTTAAAAATAAATGGCACAAAAGCAGTTCAATTAGTTTTTGGAATTGTCCCTATGTTAATTATTGCTGGCATTATTGAGGGCTTTTTTTCCCCTAGTCCCATAATACCTAATGCGCTTAAATATCTTACTGGATTTATAATTTTTGGGTTTTTAATTTTATATTTAAGTAGAAAAAAACGCATCTATAGTAATTCTATTTGAGTCGTGAAAATTATATAGTTAAATATCTTTTGTTATTATTTATTTATCCTATTTTATACTAATTATCTAATCGAAAACATGATTAATATTTCTACCTTTCAGTTATTTCTATCAAGCAATCAAGCTTTTAGTTATTAGCTTTCAAATATTTTAAGTTTGTCAATGAAAAAGTAGTATATTGAAAATTATACCTTGACTAACCTAAGCTGTTAGTAGTTGATTATTTAATGAAAAATAATAAATGGTAAAAGATAAATGGAAAATGATTTATTACCTTTTGTGGCTGGTGTAGCTTTTTTAATTCTTTATTTAGTGTTTTCTGCTTTAACTGAGATGGGAACAAAATTACCCTGGAAAAAATAGATTATGACAAGTCAACAAGTTCTACAAGAAGCTGCTCTCTCTGCTCTAGAAAAAACTAATTTAAAGTCTCCAGATGAAGTAGTAACAGCTTTACTAGCAGCCGAAAAAGAAGCAAAAAAACAAAAATTTAGTTATTCTTTTGAGCAATTAATTGGCACTTGGAGATTATGCTTTATCACTGGGACAAAAAAGACCAGAAAAAGAGCAGGAATTGTTCTTGGTGCAGGAAAATATTTACCTCAATTTCTGAAAATAACTATTACCTACAAAACAATTGAAGATTCTGAACCCAATCAAGGTAGAGTTGAAAATTGTGTTGATCTTAAGTTTTTCCAACTATCCTTAACAGGCCCAATAAAATTTTTAACACCACAAAATATTTTGGCATTTGACTTTACCAAAATGCAAATTAAATTATTAGGACTTACTATTTATAATGGTTATATAAGAGCGGGAAAAGCTAAAGAAGCAAGTTTTTATAGCGATTCAATCAAAAAACAAGCATTTTTCACTTACTTTCAGATTCAAGAAATGGCGATCGCAGCTAGAGGAAGAGGCGGTGGTTTAGCTCTTTGGACTCGTGTTAATTAGTAATATTTGTTAGTTGTTAGTCATTGGCTTTTTGTCTTAATACCTCATTCTTATAGCTCGATGACTTTCTACTTGCTTAAGCTACTTTCTCTCCAAAGTAATCACCGTAATTTCTGGAGGACAGCGAAATCTACCAGGGAAATAAGTACCCAAACCACGATTAACATATAGTTGATTGTTTCCTATTTGATGCCATCCTTCTGACCATTGCCAATTTTTAACTACAGAAACACAATTTCTCAGATAGGGGATATGTTTACTGATAAATTTAGGAGTTTGTTTTCTAATTTCTTGTAAAAGTTCTGGTGCTGCGCCATAACCAGGAATAATTACTTGTCCTCCATGAGTATGACCAGATAATTGTAAATCCACGCGATATTTAGCTAATATTGCTGCTGAATCAGGATTGTGAGATAAAACGATGCGGGGTAAGTTCTCCTCAAGCTGAGGTAAAACTTTACTAGGCTTAAATTTTCGTGACCAAAAATCGGCTAATCCCACAAGTGCAATCTCTTTTCCCAAAGGATACGCGACTTCATTGAAAAGAATTTTGATCTCAACTTTTTCTAAAGCCGTCATCAGTTGTTCTGGCACACAACGAGTAGATGAATCATGATTTCCCAAACAACCATAGACCCCAAATTTACTTTCTAATTGCTGCAATCTCTTGGCTAATTCAGGAATTGGCTGGGGTTTATCTGTCACAAAATCTCCTGTAATCGCAATTAGCTCTGCTTGTTCTTGATTACATTTAGCAATAGCCTCTTGAAAGACTTCATCTGATAAATGAGTTCCATCATAATGAAGATCGCTGAGTTGAACTATTTTTGTCCCAATCAAATTAGTAGCTAAATTGGAGATCGCAATATTAATTCTTTCGACTTTAAGAGGCTCAGTAATAATTGGAGTCATAGAGAAAACACAATTTTTTTATCTCTATTATGTATTATGAGCGAAGGGAAAAGGCAAGGGACAACAGTGTGATTTATTTCGTAGCAAGTTGACCAATTTTACAATATATAGTTTGAATAATCGAAAATTATGAGAATTATTGGCTTGACTGGTGGTATCGCCACAGGAAAAAGTACGGTTTCTGATTACTTATCAAGTAAATATAACTTGCCAGTTTTAGATGCTGATGTTTACGCCAAAGAAGCAGTGGCTAAAGATTCTCCTATTCTACAAGAGATTTTTACTCACTTTGGCAACCACCTCCGACTACAAGATGGTACTCTAAATCGTTTGGCATTGGGGAACCTGATATTCAGTAACTCAGAAGCAAAACAATGGTTAGAAAGTAAAATCCATCCCTATGTCCGCGATCGCTTTTCCCAAGAATTAGCTAATATTAAGAGTAATATGGTAGTGTTGGCAATTCCTTTACTATTTGAAGCCAATCTAACCCATTTAGTTACAGAAATTTGGGTAGTAAGCTGCAATCGGGAAAATCAGTTAGCCAGGCTACAAAAACGCAATAATTTGACTCTAGAGCAAGCACAAAACCGTATTAAGAGCCAATTGCCTTTAAAAGAGAAAGTAGCCCAAGCAGATTTTGTTTTAGAGAATGACTCTACACTACAACACCTCTATCAACAATGTGATGCCATACTGAATAAACCACTAAAATCTTGTTAAATTAAAATCTGCGAGAAACCCTTAATCGTCAAGGTAAGTTTTAGAAGTTGCGCTTTTTAGTTTAAATTAAGGCGGTTGCGAATGCGCCAGCCGTAGGCTGATCGCGCTTGGGAAAACTGTGGTAATCTTTTTAATATCTCATGTTTTATTCATATTTTTTATTATTATTCATTCTCTTGTAGGGTGGGCAATGCCCACCCTACCATTATTTTTCATTACAAACACAACCCAAATTACGATCTAATCTTTTATTTTTTACCCAAGAATGAAAACTAGAATATTGCCATAAATGAGGACAAGAAACTAAATTATGCTTCACGGGATTGTAATGAATATAATTCAAATAATTTTCTAAATCTTCTTCATCTCTAATAGTATGTTCCCAAAATCTCCGTTGCCAAATATTACTTTCGCGATGTTTAAGACGAGAAATAGAATTTTCTTGTTGCGATTTTTCTTTTTCTGGTAAAGATTGAGTAAACAATACTTTCATTTTGCCAATTCTTTTAGAATACGCGCTATCCCCTGGTGGTAATTGCCAAATAAAATGTAAATGCTCTGGTAAAATCACAGCACCAAGAATTTTTAAAGGCATTTCTGATTTAACTGTAGCAACAGCTTTTCGTAAAAGAGATATATTATCTGGATTATTAAATATTGGCTGTCTTTGATAGGTAACAATAGTAAAAAAATATGTCCCACCAGGAACATATAAGCGACGATAATTCGGCATTTAATATAATTTTCTTTTTTCTTTTGATGATTAATTCATGGGTAGGGTGGGCATTGCCCACCCTACTACAAACTGGTATTCATAGTTTTGTTATTCATCGGCTGGTATGGTATGGTGAACATTGCCCCATTCTGCTACCTTGGGGTTACACATCTATTGAAAAGCTTCTCTGTTTCACCTAATAAATTATACCCAATAATTCTTGCAGTAATTGAACCATCTATATTATCTGCAAAGTAAGAAGAATGTGCATCGCTTGCTCCTACAACCATTGCTAATTCGACACTACCAATTGTTCTTAAGCCTCGTTCTTTACCATTACCATCTTGCCAAACATATTGATCGAAGAATAAAATATCAGAATTAATTTCATCTTCAATAGCAGCTTTTAAAGGATAGGCAATCATGTCAGACGAGTGGATAATGTTAACCCATCTAATTTTATGAAGATGATTAGTATTTGTGGTAGAAAGATTCATTACACAATTATTGATTAGAGAAAAGTCTAAATCAAACATTTGTTTCAGAAATAATAGAGGAGAACCCATCGTAGTAATGCTACATATTTTATGCTTTTCTAATATATTTCTGAAATGATATCCAGGATCGTCTTTTGGTAAATCCTCTGAAAACAATAAATCCCAAAGAATTACACTGCCTAGCGAATGGGCGATAAAGTGTATTTCATTATCATTCGGATGATCTTCAATAAATTGATTCAATTGTTGATAAAGAGTTTTTCTTATCTCAGCACCTCGTCGAGGATTTTGATAAATCAAAAAATCGCCTAAAAATTCATTAATAAATTTATATCTATAACTTTTATATCTATACATATCTCTATGTAAAAGATGATATTCTTCATGTTGTCTACAAGCTCTCGAAAAATCTTTTTTTATGCAAGTAATCGCTTGTTGCTTCTTATTATTGAATAAATTACCCCAAAAGCCAGAATAAAGATTAGCTTTAACTAAAGGATATCTCATGTGTCTTTTGTATTTGGCATTAACCTTTTTCCGTTCTGTACTTGTATTACTAAAGTCAGATTTTTTGTTAATATTCCTTATTTTTCTGATTAAAATATCTGCATAATTAGCATCTTTAGTATTGACACCATGTATAAAGAAAACCAGCATATAAATTCATATCATTTGTTGCATCCAATATCATAACCAAGGACTTTAGTTATTGTGTAGCTTCACGATGTAACGATGACAAATTGAGTAAGATAATATCTATCCGTAACTTTACTCAACTCCCTATGTCCTTATACTTTGATTCCGAAGAGAAAAAACCTAAATCCTTTGAACTTCCAGGAGCAAAACCCCACTACAATCCCGATCGCCCTGGGCAGGTAAATCATATACTATTAGATTTAAACTTGGATATCCCCAACCAAAGTTTTACAGGTACTTGTACGATTACGATTACTCCTGTACGCAAGGGTATCGAACAGCTTAATCTAGATGCAGTCGATCTAAATATTGAATCGGTTTTAATTAGTGAAGTGAGTCAACCTTTTGATTACGACGGAGAAAGGTTACAGATAGATTTATTGCAACCCACCACAGAAGCCAAGATAGATATTGCAATTACTTATAGTGTAGATCATCCCCAACGGGGTATTTATTTCATTCAACCAGACGAACATTATCCCGATAAACCAACCCAAGTATGGACACAGGGAGAAGATGAAGACTCGCGCTTTTGGTTTCCTTGTTTCGATTATCCTGGTCAATTAGCCACATCAGAAATTAAAGTAAGAGTACCAGGAAAATATATGGCGGTGTCCAACGGGGAATTGGTTAGCACCGAGACTGTAGGGGAAGATAAGGTATATCATTGGCATCAAAAGCAAGTTCATCCTACTTATTTAATGACTCTTGCTGTAGGAGACTTTGCAGAATTAAAAGATACTTGGAAAGATATCCCCGTTACCTATTATGTAGAGAAGGGAAAAGAAACCGAAGCCAAGATAAGTATGGGTAAAACTCCCCGCATGGTAGAGTATTTATCAGCAAAATACGGTTACGACTATCCCTATCCTAAATATGCCCAAGTTTGCGTTGGTGATTTCATATTTGGGGGAATGGAAAATACTTCCACTACCCTATTAACTGACCGTTGTTTATTAGACGAACGTGCTGCTATAGATAATATGCGTACTGAGAGTCTAGTATTACACGAACTAGCCCATCAATGGTTCGGTGATTTAGTAGTAATTAAGCACTGGTCACACGCTTGGATCAAAGAGGGGATGGCTTCTTACGCGGAGGTATTATGGACAGAGGAAGAATATGGTAAAGAAGATGCAGCCTATTATCTTCTCAATGAAGCAAGAAGTTACTTAAGCGAAGATAGTTCTCGTTACCGTCGTCCCATTGTTACCAATATATACCGAGAAGCGATCGAACTGTATGACCGTCACCTCTATGAAAAGGGTGCTTGTGTTTATCACATGATAAGGGGAATTCTCGGTGATGAACTGTTTGATAAAGCAATTCATACTTTTGTAAACGACAACGCCCATAAGACAGTAGAGACGATAGATTTATTACGAGCGATCGATAAAGCTACAGGTTACAACTTAGCTGGTTTGTTCGATCAATATGTCTTTCGTGGTGGACATCCCGACTATAAAGTAGCTTATTCTTGGGACAATAAGAGCAAGTTAGCGAAGTTAACTATTACTCAAACTCAAGCTAAAGACGATAAGACTGGTAGTGATAGTGAATTATTCGATCTCACAATTCCCATTGCATTTGGTTATATAGACGATGTAGGGGCGTTTCGCGAAAGCGGTGAGACCCCGCGTCGGCGACAGACCCTAAAGGACTCGCTCCGCGTCGCGCAAGGGAATGCTCACCAAGAGATGCCCTTACGGATACATCAACAAAAACAAACCTTTTATTTCCCTCTAGAAAAGAAACCCGACTTCATTAGCTTTGATGTTAATAACTATATTCTCAAGACAGTTAAGCTAGAGTATCCCGTTACCCAATTAAAAAATCAACTCAAATACGATACTGATGCTGTATCTCGCATCTACGCAACCAAAGCATTAGGAAAAAAAGGCGGTTTAGAAGTTGTTAAAGCTTTATCCGCATCCTTATTAGAAGATACTTTCTGGGGAGTAAGAGTAGAAGTCGCCAAAACCTTGGGTAAAATCAAACTCAATCAAGCAGAAGATGCATTAATTAAAGGGTTACAGGATAAAGATGCAAGAGTGCGTCGCGCTGTTATTGATGCGTTGAGTAATTTTAAAACCGAGTCTTCTTACGAAACTATCAAAGAATGTCTTGAAAAAGGTGATGCTAGTTATTACGCAGAAGCATCCGCAGCTAGATGTTTAGGAGGAATGGTATCGGGAAACCTCAAAGATAAAAAGGAAGCAACCATTACCTTGTTACAAGATATCCTTAATACCCGCGCTGGTTGGAATGAAACGGTAAGAAGTGGTGCAATAGGTGGTTTGAGTAAAATGACTACATCTGCTGATGCGGTAGATATCATTATTCAATATACTAAACCAGATACACCCCAAGCTTTAAGACTAGCCTCTATTCGCGCTTTAGGTGCAGTTTCTTCTGGTCAAACTCCCGAAACTATCGAGACAATTTTAGAACAATTAGAGTCTCTCTCTGGTGAAAGTTTCTTCCTCACTCAAGTAGCGGTAACTGGTGCTTTAGGACAAATGCAAACACCAAAAGCTATCGGTATCCTGCAAAATCTTTCCGCACAAACTCCCGATGGAAGAGTCAAAAGAAGAGCCGACGAAGCTATCGAAAAGGTACAGAAAAATATCGGTAGCGATAAAGCAGTGAAGGAGTTACGTCAGGAAGTGGATAAGTTGAAAAAAGACAATCAAGATTTGAAGAGTCGATTGGAAAGTTTGGAGGCTAAGAGTAAGTAATACTGTGGGGACGTTTTATAATAGCGTCCCTTTTTTCATCTATAGAATTATGTTGCTAACAGATAACTCTATCTGTGTTTATCTGCGTTTATCTGTGGACGGTTTTTTAGATTTATTTGTTGGTGTTTTAAGTTTATTTTATATCACGCAAAGTCGCAAAGACGCGAAGGGTTTGAGGATTGGTTGCAAAATTTAAGGAGAAGAGGAAGAGAGAGGGGTTTTGCTGAGTTTTTCTTTTTTCTGAGAATATTTACGATAAAGCAGGGAAAATGTTACAAAATCTTTGCTTTTGGGAAAAATATTTAGTATGGGCATATTCTGACTCAAATTCGCAGCGTAAAATATTATGGCAAAGGAAGATAAGCAGGAATTTGAATTTGAAATAGAAGAAGATACGGAAAATCTTGAAGAAGATACAGAAAGGAAATAATAATAATCCCGATGGTAAATTTGATAACAAACTAAATATGTCATTATTTGATATTGTTATGGTTGGATTTACTAGATATCAGCAAAAAGATGTTATTCCTAAAGCAGATGCTATAAAAAATAAGCTTTATAGCTTGATGACAAGCGATCAAGAATTTATAGAAGCTATTACAACAGGAACAAGTAATAAAGGAAAAGTACAAAAAATATTTTTAATTTGGTTTAATGCTTTATCTGAAATAATAGGTACATCTGATTATGAATTAAGAAGTTTCTCGGATTCTTTTAAGAAAGAGCTTTTTGACGCAAATCCAACTTGCTCAATCTGCAATCAACAAATTACTTCTCTTTATGATAGTGTTGTAGATCATAAGATACCTTACTCTTTAGGTGGAAAAACAGAACCAGCTAATGGAAGATTAACTCATAGATATTGTAATTTTGCTCGTGGTAATCGAGATTAAATCGTGAAATATGCAGTAATAATTGAAAAAGGAAATAATAGCTATGGTGCTTATGTCCCCGATCTTCCTGGTTGTGTAGCAGTAGGAGAAACAGCAGCAGAAGTTAAAACTTTAATTCAAGAAGCAATAGAATTTCACTGAGAAAGTTTGCAAGAAGATGGCGAACAAATACCATTACCAAATAGTTATATTGAATATGTTGAAGCTAAGATATCAGCTTAAGTTTTTGAAGCGTAATAAATTGGATTTTGGGAAAGTTTAGGAAATGTGTTGCGTAGTAACTTGTAAGGTGCGATCGCATTTTTCATGAACTATAATATAATTAAAGGATGGAAATTAGATTTTATATAGACCCAGAAACCGAACTACCTCATATATATAACCATCAAGTTCAAGAACAAGAGGTAGAAGAAGTATTGTTTAACCCAGGAGAAGATCGCCAAGGTAGAGATAATTCTAGAGTAGCAATTGGTCAAACTTATAGCGGGAGGTATTTAAAAATAATTTATGTTAATGATACAGGCTCAAATAGTATTTTTGTAATTACAGCATACGATCTAACTGGAAAACCGTTAGCAGCTTATAAAAAAAGAAGGAGAAAAAAGTAAATGACAACTAATAATCATAAATTCCCCCCAGGATTTGACGAAGCAAAAATTAAAAGCATTATCGAACACTACGAAAATCAAACTGAAGATGAAGCAGTGGCAGAAGATGAAACTATAATTACAGGTAAACAACAAACAATGATGCAAATTCCTAATAAATTAGTTCCTGTTGTTAGAGAATTAATTGCTAAAAATCAAGCTTAGTAGTTTTCTATATTTAATAATTCGATAAATTTATTATATGCGATCGCCTTTACTTCAAATCTTAAGGAAAAACTCTATATATTTCTCTTCTATGAGCAATTCTTTGGCAAATAATAACTTTAGCTTTTTTATCTATAGTAATTCCAATCCTATAGTTACCAATTTTAATTTTATACTTGTCATCATATCCTTTCATTTTTTCTACACAACCTAACTCAAAAGGATTATCACCAGCTAAATCTTTAAATACAATTAGTTCAACTCTTGATTGAATATTTTTAGGACAAGATACTAATTCTTTGAGAAACTTTTTCGTATATTTAACTTTCTACACTTTTATTTTTTAGTGGTTGATAATAATTATAAGCCTCTTCGCCAGATAATAATTCCTCACTATCTGTTTCTTCCATTAATTTAGCTAATCCAAAATTTTCGATAATTTCTTCTATTTTAGTAAAATCATCAATTGGTATTTGTACCGCGATCAAATTTTGATTTTCATCAACTACGTAACTCTTGTTTATTTTAAGCATTACTTATTTATATAATTACTTACTTAAGGCTATTTTAGCATTTTTATATAGGTTAACAGAGTAATTAAAAAACAATCAGAGAAATTAATAATTAGCGATCGCAAAAGAAACAATAATACTCTTATAAATAGCCTAAAAGTAATTTTTAAAGTTTAATTTCAACGCAATAGATAAAAACGCACATAACTAAAAACATAAAGCAAATCGATCAAAATCACTAATCCTTTACTAAAATGAGACTTTAACAAATTGAGAATCAAAGGATTAGCAATTAGCACTAATAAAACTTCAATTCCTGCAATATATTTGGCATAGTGATTAATATCCCAATAAGAAAAAGGGCTGATAAAACGATAATTACTAAAAGGGAAAAAATGACGATGAGCATCACTATTATGTACTGGTAAATCTAACAAAGAATGACAAATCATACTAATACAAAGTACTGTGCCAAATTGCCAATCTAAATAAAAACAAATACCTAAACAAATTACAGCCAAAGGTATAGAATGAAACAGAGCAACAAGATCTTGATTTAATGGTTCGTAATAAGCCTCTGACCAAATTTTTGACTCTGGTAATTTGTAGATGTACTTAGCCATAAAATAAAACAGAAAAATTGGTAGATCGGGTAATATTGCACCAATGGTAATCGCAATATTTTGTTGGGGAGCAATGGTTTGACCGAGGAAAGCTAAGTTAATAACGTAATGGCTGGGGGTGTTCATTTATAGGTTAAAAAATTCCAGGTTAAAAATTACAATTGTATCTTCAATTAGAATTGATAATTGCTGAGATATTGCCCATCATAATATTGGATTATTGATATGTCTCTCAAAGGTGTAGCTCAAGAAACCTTAAAAATTGTTCGAGAAGGAAAGTTTATTAATAGTTTTGGAAAGGTAATTAACTTTTCTAGGGAACAACAAGCAGCAGAAGCAGCTACATTACTATATACTCCCGAACAACTTAGCGAACTGCTACAAAAACCAGCACCAAAAGACATTCAAAACCCGATTGTTGAAGTTACTGAAGAGACAACACAAGTAGCAGCCCATCGATTAGTAACAGTTGAAGGGTGTTCCGATTTGGTTTTGTTAAACTATGCTTCTGCACGCAACCCTGGAGGTGGCTTTATCAATGGTGCAAAAGCCCAAGAAGAAGATTTAGCCCGTTGTTCGGGTTTATATCCCTGTTTATTAAAACAGCCTGATTACTATGAGACTAATCGCGCTTATGACTCTTTATTGTATACCGATCGCATTATCTATTCGCCTCAAGTACCTTGGTTTAGAACTCGTAGTCGTGGACTTTTAGATGATTTCTTCTTAGCTTCAATCATTACAGCACCAGCCCCCAATGCTGGTCAAGTATTGCGTCGCGATGCTACAGCAGGAGCAGAAATAGAGGACACATTGCGTCGTCGGGCGGGATATGTGCTTACAGTAGCAAGAGAGCATGGACATCGTACACTATTGCTTGGTGCTTGGGGTTGTGGAGTATTTCGTAACGATCCTAATCTGGTAGCAGATGCTTTTGGTCAATGGCTTAGTGAACCTAGATTTCAAGGCTGTTTTGAGCGAGTTGTGTTTGGCATTTACGATCCTAGTAAGAGTAAGGAAACTTTAAAAGCATTTCAAAAAAGATTTTAATCTATTTATATTAATAATGTAGTAGCTATGGAAAACAATAATTAGTGATTGCATTTGAAATAACAATTAACAACGAAACCAAAATTATTGCTGGAATTGACGATATTTCAGTACTTAGTTTTGTTCTTAGTTTTCGTAGAGCTTCAGCATTGGAAGATGACTTAGTTGATAGCATCGATCTTTCCGTTGTAGGTTTGTTACATCATGATGAATACGATGATGAGCGTCTAGATTGGCTTAAACGCCAAGTAACATTAGGTGATGAAATTACGATTCGCGTGATTGAAACTTCTGAACCAACAAAACCCATAAAAAGACGAAGAGAAGACCCTGATTTGGTAAAAAAAGCTCAACGGAAATATTATGAAAATTTAAAAGAAAAGTATGAGAAAACTTAATTAAGGCGATCGCTATTCTTGAAAATACTATATTATAAATTTGATTGTGCAAAAGATTTTTCATGGAATATCCCGACTCTAATAATCCTCATCCAATGGAGGGATTTTCGCAAATTTGTTTTATTAAAAATACCGTTTCCAACCCAAATATTATTATTGGAGATTACACATATTACGACGATCCAGAAGATTCCGAAAACTTTGAACGCAACGTACTTTATCACTTTCCGTTTATTGGTGACAAATTAATCATTGGTAAATTCTGCGCCCTTTCAAGAGGTATTAAGTTTATTATGAATGGTGCCAATCACAAGATGTCTGGGTTTTCTACCTATCCTTTTGAAATTTTTGGTAAAAGCTGGAAACGTATCACTCCAAAGCCTACAGAATATCCTTTCAAGGGTGATACCATAATTGGCAATGATGTCTGGATGGGATATGAAACGGTTATAATGCCTGGAGTAAAAATTGGTGATGGAGCTATTATTGCTGCTAAATCTGTAGTTACCAAAGATATTCAGCCCTACACAATTGTAGGAGGTAATCCCGCCAAATTTATAAGACAACGCTTTCCAGATGAGATTATTAAAGCTTTGTTAGAGATTGCCTGGTGGAATTGGGAAATTGAAAAAATTACGCGTAATTTAGAAAAAATTGTCAGTGCAGATATTAAAGCTTTAAAAGATTGTATCTAATCTTTAGTTTATTAATCGAGTCAACAAAACCATTATGCTTCATAGTTTTAGCGATCGCTAATATGCAGATCGCTAGAATAAATTATAGGGTTAAAATCGCAATTTCATAAGATGGTGAAGTTACACATTCTAGATATTGAGGCAGGTTTAGAAGCTCACGCTATACGTTATACCGCAGAGTATTGGGGGGTAAACAGGTTAAAAGGTTTCTCTGCCTGAAATGTAGTCTTTCTAGATCGCTTTTTTCCGAAAGTCCAGACAATATATCGTTATGTTGCGATATGTCAATATGTTTTTTGAGGAACTCACTTTTTGAAACAGATCTGATACGGAGTTTCATTCTGAAAAGCCTTTGTGACTAATGTTACTAACTAATAAGAGATCGCTATATCGAGATTTACACTTTCAAAAGCACACAATTAATGAGAAGTAAAACAATCTCGATCATCAAAAATTACAGATAAACTTCCAAGGAGAGTCGAAAGTCTGGTTAAATGATCTAGGTTATAACTAACGGTCTAAATTATAGAATCGTTTCAGTATAAGTATCAATAGAGGTAAAATATGAAAGTTATCATTCTCGGAGGAGACGGCTTTTGTGGCTGGCCTACCGCGTTACATTTATCTAACCTCGGTCATGAAATTATTATTGTAGATAATCTTTCTCGCCGTAACATTGATAATGAGTTAGAAGTCAGTTCTTTAACACCAATCGCTCCTATTGGACAAAGACTAAGTACTTGGACGGCATTAACGGGTAAAGAAATTAAATTTTATAATATTGATATCGCTCAAGACTACGATCGCTTCATTACTTTACTGCTAGCTGAAAAACCCGATTCTGTGGTTCACTTCGCCGAACAAAGGGCTGCTCCCTACTCGATGAAAACAGATAAGCATAAGCGTTATACCGTTAATAATAATCTCAATGCTACCCACAATACTCTCTGTGCTATCGTAGCTTCTGGTTTAGATATTCACCTCGTTCACCTGGGTACAATGGGTGTTTATGGTTACGGTACAGCAGGAATGAAAATCCCTGAAGGCTATCTGGATGTGGAGGTAGTTACGGATAATGGAGATCGCATTCAGCAAGAAATTCTTTACCCCGCAAATCCTGGTAGTATCTACCACATGACCAAGACTCAAGATCAGTTATTCTTCTTCTACTACAACAAGAACGATGGAGTTAAAGTAACCGATTTACACCAAGGTATTGTTTGGGGAACCAATACTCCCGAAACTCTTATGGATGAGCGTTTAATTAACCGTTTTGATTACGATGGTGACTACGGTACAGTCTTAAACCGTTTCTTGATGCAAGCAGCTATCCAGTATCCTTTAACTGTTCACGGTACAGGAGGGCAAACAAGAGCCTTTATTCATATTAAAGATACAGTGCGTTGTGTCCAACTAGCGATTGAAAATCCTCCAGCAAAAGGTGACAGAGTACGTATTCTCAATCAGATGACAGAAACTCACCGCGTTAGAGATTTAGCTAAGATGGTTTCAGAAATGACAGGGGTGCAAATTGCCTATCTAGACAATCCTCGCAACGAAGCATCAGAAAACGAATTATTTGTGAAAAACGAGCGTTTATTAGATTTAGGGTTAGAACCCACTACCCTCAGTCAAGGGCTGCTACAAGAGGTTACAGATGTGGCTGAAAAATATGCTCATCGTTGTGATAAAACAAAAATTCCTTGTACTTCTATGTGGATTCAAAAAAATAAAGAAGCAGAAAAATCTTTGGTGTAATTCTCTTGATTAAGGAACAACGATCGGTGTTAATGTTTGATAAAAATTGATAATTACTATGCGATCGCTTCTACTATGCGATCGCTTTTATTGTAAAATATAACTTATCAAAATCTAGAGAAAAAAAATTCTCGTAAACATACATTTTTCTCTATCATTTATCCTCGATCGTTCATCTTCAACTTCATGATTTTTGACTTTTTGCCAGAAATGCTTCTCGGACAAAAGCATATTCTAATTTCGCGGTTACTTTTAACTTATCTCTTAACTCAACTAGGATAAATTCAACTTTTATAAAAGGTTTGGTGGCTATAACCATCGATTTTGCTTTAAACTAAAAATATATAGAAAATGCCTAAATTTTATTTGGGGGCAACCCTATTCTAAATAACCTTATTATTAAGAGATTTGCGAGGCTGGTTGATATCTATAACAGTTATCAACCTATTTTCTAATGACTACTTAACTAATTTTTATTAGCCAAACTCGCGCGACCATCGGTGAGTCCTTTAGGGCGTTCCCAATATCGCGAGCCAAACTCTTTGGAGTCGCTTGCTAAAAGCTGATATGATGGGAGTTTATGCTAATAAATTTACTATTTATATATTTTAGAAATACTTAGGTATAGCTTATATGGATTGTCCTAATAATTGCCTGAGAGACCGTCTCTCTATATTTGTAGACGGTAACAATATGTTTTATGCTCAACAAAAAAATGGTTGGTTTTTCGATCCCAGAAAAGTATTAGAAAATTTCACAAAAGACCCTACTGTTACCTTAGTCAATGCCTTCTGGTACACGGGGCTAAAAGATGCCCAAGATCAAAGAGGATTTCGAGATGCTTTAATCAGTCTTGGTTATACAGTTAGAACAAAAATACTAAAAGAATATTATGATGATGTTTCAGGTCGTTATTCCCAAAAAGCGAATCTTGATATTGAAATTGTAGTCGATATGTTTAATACTGTCGATCAATATGACAAGGTAATCTTGTTTAGTGGGGATGGAGACTTTGAACGAGCCATTGAACTACTGCGCTCTAAGAATACTCATATTACTGTAGTTTCCACCGAAGGCATGATTGCCCGTGAACTAAGAAACGCTACTGATAGATATATCGATCTCAATGATATTCGTCCCAGTATAGAAAAGAATGATTTTTAGTTTAGATAATATGGATAGAGACGCGATCTATCACGTCTCTACAGTGGTTGGTTTCTGGTTGCTGGTTGCTAAATTATTGATTCTTCCTCATCCCTCATCCCCCTTCGAGGACGTAGTAATTCATGCCTCATCCCTCAAGACAATATCTTATAATTTTTAATTAAGTAATCAATACTCCTTTGCAAAAGCGCGTAAATAGGCTTATGGAAACATCACAAGATCGCATTATTATCTTCGATACCACTCTTCGCGATGGAGAACAATCTCCTGGTGCAGCACTGAACATAGAAGAAAAACTGAAGGTAGCCCGCGCTCTAGCAAGACTAGGAGTAGATGTTATTGAAGCGGGTTTTCCTTTTACTAGCTCTGGAGACTTTCAAGCAGTCCAGAAAATAGCAGCAGAAATAGGAACACCGAATGGCCCTACCATCTGTGGTTTAGCTAGAGCGACTCAAAAAGACATTAAAACCGCAGCAGAGGCTTTAAAACCCGCAGCGAAAGGCAGAATTCATACTTTTTTGGCGACATCTGATATTCACTTAGAATACAAGCTCAAGAAAACTAGAGCCGAAGTATTGGCAATTGTCCCAGAGATGGTCGCTTATGCTAAATCTTTTGTGGAAGATGTGGAGTTTTCCCCTGAAGATGCTGGACGTAGCGACCCTGAATTTTTGTATCAAGTTTTAGAATTAGCGATCGCAGCAGGGGCAACTACGGTTAATATACCTGATACGGTGGGCTATACTACTCCTAGTGAATTTGGGGCATTAATCAAAGGCATTAAAGATAATGTACCTAATATTGACCAGGCTATTATTTCCGTTCACGGTCACAATGATTTGGGTTTAGCTGTGGCTAACTTCCTTGAAGCAGTTAAAAACGGTGCCAGACAGTTAGAATGCACTATCAATGGTATCGGTGAAAGAGCAGGTAATGCAGCCCTCGAAGAATTAGTAATGGCTCTCCATGTGCGCCGTCAATACTATAATCCTTTTCTTGGTAGACCAGCAGAATCTACTGAGCCTCTCACTCAAATCAATACCCAACACATCTATAAAACTTCCCGTTTGGTGTCTAACCTCACAGGAATGATGGTACAACCCAATAAAGCGATTGTGGGGGCGAACGCTTTTGCCCATGAGTCGGGAATTCACCAAGATGGGGTACTCAAAAATAGAATAACTTACGAAATCATGGATGCTCAATCCATTGGTTTAAACGATAATCAAATCGTGTTGGGTAAACTTTCAGGACGTAATGCTTTCCGTACTCGCCTCAAAGAATTAGGCTTTGAACTTTCTGATACTGAGCTTAATAAAGCCTTTGTGCGCTTTAAAGATGTTGCCGACAAGAAAAAAGAAATCACTGATTGGGATTTAGAAGCAATCGTTAACGATGAAATTCGCCAACCTCCTGAATTGTTCCGTCTAGAATTAGTACAAGTATCCTGTGGTGATGGTTCTCGTCCCACTGCTACAGTAACGATTCGCAATCCTGAAGGTCAAGAATTGACCGATGCTGCTATTGGTACAGGACCTGTTGATGCTATTTATAAAGCGATTAACCGTGTTGTGGATATTCCCAATGATTTAATTGAATTTTCTGTGCAATCTGTCACCGCAGGAATTGATGCTATTGGTGAAGTTACTATCCGTCTACGGTATCAGGATAAAGTTTATTCTGGTCGTGCAGCCAATACAGATATTATTGTCGCTTCGGCTCGTGCCTATATTAAGGCATTAAATCGCTTGTATTCTGCGCTGCAAGCTAGCCAAGAAGAAGAACGAGCTAAAACAGTAGCATCTAGTTAGGGAATAATTTAAATATAGGGTGGGCAATGCACTAAAGTATATGCGTAGCGGTATTCTTTAGGACTTCCTTCGGTCGTCCACCCTACTCTGTAACAATCATTACCAATAAAAGAATGTCTGAAATTGGTAAGGGTTTAACTGTACTCAACTAAATAATGATTAGAAAGTTCCGTTTCTCAATATTTCCCCAGCTTGCTTTAAGCGTTCTCACGGTAATTATTTTTCTTAGTATTAGTATACCAGCGATCGCCGATACGCCAAAACACTACACAGAATTAGAATTTCCTCCTTTACCAGAAGTCACCCTCCCAGAATACGAACGTTATCAATTAGATAATGGCATGGTGGTATATCTAGTAGAAGATCGAGATTTACCTTTAGTTGGTGGTACGGCAATTATGCGGACAGGATCGCGTTTTGAACCAGCAGAGAAGGTAGGTTTGGCTCGCTTAACAGGTTCTTTAATGCGTAGTGGAGGAACTAAAAATCACACTGCTGAAGAATTGAACCTGATTTTAGAACAAGATGCAGCTATTATTGAAACCAACATCAGTAAAACCTCTGGTAGTGCTAGCTTTAACACCCTGACAGAAGACTTAGATACTGTTTTAAATCTATTTGCAGAAGTTATACAACAGCCTGTTTTTAACCCCAAACGATTAGAATTAGCTAAAAATCAACGTAAAGGAGCGATTTCCCGTCGCAATGACGATCCTCAAGATATTGCAGGGCGAGAATTTGACAAACTAATCTATGGTGCAACTAGCCCCTATGCTCGTACTGTAGAATATGAAACTTTAGATAATATAGAGCGCGAAGATTTAATTACTTTTTATCAGCAATACATTCGCCCTGAAAATACTATTCTAGGAATTGTTGGAGATTTTGATACCAAAGAAATGCAAGCCAAAATCGAGCAAGTCTTTGGCAATTGGCAAGTTACCACACCTCCACCTTCTCTAGAAATTCCTGCTGCAACCCAAGAAAATGGCAGTGGTATTTACATCGTAGATCGTCCCGATTTGACCCAAAGCAATGTTTTAATCGGTCATATTGGAGATACCTTAGATAACCCCGATTATCCGATTTTGAGTGTGATGAATGGCTTGCTAAATGGTCTTGGCGGAAGATTATTTAACGAAGTGCGATCTCGTCAAGGTTTAGCTTATAGTGTTTATGGGGTGTGGAATCCCAACTATGACTATCCTGGTCAATTTACCGCAGGGGGACAAACCCAAACTGAAAGTACTGTACCTTTTATTCAGTCTGTATTGGCAGAAATTACTAAGTTACAAACTGACCCTATTAGCGAACAAGAATTGACTAATGCTAAAGAGTCTATTTTAAATTCTTTCGTTTTTAACTTTCAAAATCCCAGTCAAGTTTTATCGCGCTTAATGCGTTATGAATATTTTGGCTATCCAGAAGATTTTATCTTTCAATATCAAGAAGGGGTTAATAATACTACAGTTCAAGATATTCAACGAGTTGCTCAACAATATTTAAAACCAGAACAAGTTATTACCTTAGTAGTTGGTAATAATAGTGCGATGAATCCTTCTTTAAAATCTTTAAATAAAGAAATTACTACAGTGGATATTTCCTTATAAAATAAAGCTTTAAAACTAATTTAGCGATCGCTTTAAAAGTAATATATCAGAAAAAGCGATCTCGCCGTTGGCGAGGCGCGTTGCGACCGCAATAGCAATTAATCTGAGAAATTTAAAGAATAAAAATATTTAGTACTTGTAGTTTATTAAAAGCTAAATGTTTATAGAAAACAATTATAATATCCTTAGTTAAAGATTTTAGAGTTCATTAAATTGACTTACTCTATAGCTTTTAAAAACGATATATAATTATTAAATTTGTTGTTTTGTTTACTATATTTTAATAGATGACTTACTGTAGCTTAATGTATTAAACTAATATTTTATAACTACCGCGAGGAAGAGAATTTCTCTTATAATCTGTTAAATTCAACTTTGTCTACAACATAAAAATATTTATCGACGGCGTTTTTTACTCATCAGAAGAGGTAATGGAGGATTAGACGCAGCAGAAGGAAGTTGGTATCTTACTGGACGCTCTTGTCTGACAGCCTTAATTTTTTTCTCCTGTAAAGAGCGAATCAATATTCCGAATAGAGCAATCATAAATCCCGCAGAAAATAAACTCCAGCGTCCTCCAATTCCACCAATTAAAGCATCGGTTACGCCCCAAATAAGAATAAAGCCAGAAATTGGCTCTTTACGATAAACTGAGTTCAAAAATTTGGCAAAGAAAGGATTCATAAAATCTTTTGTGAAGAGACTAAACCATCAACACGGTAGTTGCATCTGACAAAGCTTTATCGCCATCCGCCACCGTCATAATTTAAGCAGATAAATCTAATTAAACCTAAAAAAGCCAGAAACACAACTTTTTAATTTTTGATTCTCAATTTGCGAATCTTTATTTTTGGCATAAGCTTTATTCAAGGTGTAATAGATTGAAACTACTTAGCTTGATTTTACCAAGATTTACTTAAATTCTGCTTCTTGCTTATGGTAAGCTTTACCTTTTCCTCTAGAAAAAACCCCTTGTATCAGACAAATCTTCACAAGGGGTTAAAAACATAACTTTTCCGAGACCTTTAATACTTAAGTAAGAGAGGTCTATTGTAAACCCAGCCAAGACATTACACCTTGTCCTGTGAAATATTCAATTCCTAGAGCCAAAATAAAACCAATCATTGCAGCACGACCATTTAAACGTTCCGCGTACTTATTAAAGCCAAACTTGGGATCTTCTAGTTTGGGGGTAACAGTGGGTTCTGTTTTTGCCATTAGCTTTCTTTCTCCTGTGTAATTTAACAACGGTCACGTGCATTATCGGTCTTGTCTTAACGAGCATTCTGTAAGTCCGCGAATGCGCGAGGTTTCCAGGGGAAGTTTAAGTCGGACGCAAGCGTCTGCGTCTTATACGGACGTGGCGGAGTCTCGTCAAGCGAGATCGAGATAATCTGTGACTTTACAAAACTTTACTTTACTCTAATATTAACTTGAATTTATAAAAAATTATCAAACAAAAAAAGCGGGTATTGCCCGCTTGTCATTTCAATTAAAGTAATTATTTGTAATTACTTAATTAGTATCTAGTCACGACCATTCATAGCTATTAGCAGACGAAGGATAAACACAAATAAATTAATGTAAGTCAAGTACATAGAAAGAGCAGCAGGTAAATACTGCTCATCTTTGTAAGTACGAGGTAAGATGTAGAAGTCTACCACCGCAGCACCCGCAAACAGTAATACTCCCAATCCTGAAATAGCGATTTCCAGCCAAGAGGGGGTATAAACTCCAAATAGAGAAAATAGTAATTGTCCGACAAGAACAACTAACAGTGCCATAATTCCCATGCGGATAGTTTGAGTGAGAGCCAAACCATCTTCTTCACTTAGGTTAGAGCCAAGATTGCGCCCCGCGATAAATGTTACACCACAGCCCAAAGCAGCAATACCGACTCCTTGAATACCTACTCCAGAGGTACTGAGAGCGATAAACACAATTCCGCTTAGAGTGTAACCAGAGAGCAGACTGTATAAAGCTAAAAGAGGTAAAGCAGTGCCGTTGTTTCCTTTCTCTGCAACGCCACGGGCGATGAAAAAGAGAATAAACTCACCAATCAATGCTGCCCAAAAAGTGGGCATAAATATTTCAGGATTAGAGTTGATAACACCTAATCCACCATAAGTACCGATAGCAGTTAAGATTAAACCACCACCGAGGTAAGGTAAAGCGTTGGGAATAACGTTAGGCCCTACAAGAGCTTGACCCTTTGCTTTGTTTATTGCCTGTCTAAAATTGCTTGTATTACTCATAACTTAGTAATCAAATACTGTATGTCTTGTATCTTACTTTCTTTTTTGTTGTTATTGAGATCGTAGCGTAATTACCAATCTGGGTGAGAATAGGGATTACCGAAAACCACATAGCAATTCTTGATTGGGAAAGACATACCTAGTCTATTGTTGGGAAACACAAACCAAGATAACCGCATTCATCAAGGAGAAAAAGCATAAAGAAAAGATTTTAAAATAAATCTTTTTTTGCAGATGTCAGTAGTTTCACATTGCTAAACTTTTAAAGTAATCACTTTCTTAATAGTTGATAAGTTACACATGTCTGTCAAAGAATTACCAATCAATATTCCTACCAGCATCAGGAACTTTATTATTTACAAGGTTGGCTTCAATCTGATTCAAAAATACGAACAGCTAATTTCCAAATACTCTGACATTGGAGACAGTCCTTTTTTTGAAGCAGAGCAATTTCCTTGGACTACTGAATTAGAAAGCAATTGGCATCTAATTCGCCAAGAACTAGACAAAATATTAGAATACACTACACAATTACCTAATTTTCAGGATATTTCCCCCGATCAAAGTTATTCCACTACTAAAGATAACCTTTGGAAAACTTACTTTCTTTATGGTTATGGACTTAAAGAAGAGTCAAACTGTCAAAGATGTCCTGAAACAACTCGTCTTATTGAAAATATTCCAGGGATGAAAACCGCTTTTTTCTCGATTCTTCTACCAGGAAAACACATTCCTGAACATCGTGGTCCTTACAAAGGGGTAGTAAGATGTCTTTTGGGCTTGAAAATTCCCGAACCAAAAGAATTATGTGGCATTCGTGTCGCGAATGAAACTCGCCATTGGGAAGAAGGGAAAGCCATGTTTTTAGATGATTCTTTTCCTCATGAAGCTTGGAACGACACAGATGATATCAGAGTAGTGCTTTTTCTTGATATTGTCAGACCGATGCGATTTCCTTTCTCATGGTTAAATCATCTTTTACTCCAATTAATTACTATTTCTCCCTTTGTGCAAGATGCTAAAGCCAATCAGAAAAAATGGGATAGTAAATTAGAAAAACTCTTTAACCAGTAACATCTCGTTATTTGATACCGTGTTCCAATAGAGAACGGTCGTTTTGTTTTAGAAGCAATTTGATATTCTCAGTCTCTATTCCCTAACGGTGTACGCTCCTTTGCAGGTCGTCAAAGGCTCGCGGGAGCGCGAGTACGAATTCCGCAGGGTCGCAAATCCCTCGAATAGTTATCGCAGTAAGTTGATTGTTGGGACAAGTTTAGTTAAATATTCGTAAGTAGCCCTAAAGGACTCGCTATCGCGTCGTAGTAGCAAGTGTCCTAATACAAATTACGTATTGCTATACTTTAAAAACTATGGGTTTCAACAAGGCGATATGAGTCGAAGGTACTCCGCCTTAAAAAGTCGAAGCTTACAGGGTAAAGATGGACACCTTAAAACGCAACTTCTCATAAGAGTCGCGAGATCGAGTGCATCTGTTACCTTCAAACTGGACGCGGTTTATGTCAGAGAACAAAAACAAAAGGACTAGAAAACGGGCAATATTTCTGTAACTATTAATACAAATAGGGAAGTATCTTAATACATTGATATCTTTATTTAACTATAGGGGTTTACTATGGATTGTAGTCATATTCAGTTTTGTCTCGATAAATCAAGAATAGACCTAGATAAATTACAAGAATTATTGACTTTAAGCTCATTTTGGGCAAAAAATCGCCGAATAGAAGACATGGCAACTGCGATCTCCAATAGTAACCCCGTTGTGACAGTATGGGATAATGAGCGACTTATTGGCTTTGCGAGGGCGACTTCTGATGGTATCTATCGCGCTGCTATTTGGGATGTGGTAATTCATCCTGATTATCGAGGTTATGGTTTAGGCTGCAAATTAGTGGAAACAGTTCTAACTCATCCCATAGTTAACAAAGTAGAAAGGGTTTATCTGACTACTACCAACCACAAAAGTTTTTATCAGCGTATTGGTTTTCAACCCAACACTACAACCACAATGGTGCTTCATAACAACCAGCCAGTTGATTCTGTTTCTTTACTGGAAGAGCAAGTTAAGATGTAATCGTTCACTCACCCAAACAAGAGTGTTCGCGACAAATAATTACAAACAAACTCGTTAAGGGTTCTTTGTTCGATGGACTGGAAAGAAACTAAAAGTATTCTGTCTCAAGATCGAACAACCATTCTTCTATGTGGACGAGGTTTCAATAAAATTGCAAGAGCATTATTTTAATCAGCAACGTATCGCCATCCTTCTGGCTCATACTCTCTCTGTATACGTACTAACCAATTTCCTTGAGGAATAGTAATTGCGTGATGTTCTTCGTGAATTAAACTAGCAGTTTCCGATAGTACCCTCAAGTAAAGAGTACCGTTTTTTTCGTATAATTCTGCTTGACCATTATCAATACGGTGAGAATGTCCTGTTACTTCTCCTTCTGCTAGGGTGAGGTGAGGGAGTTTGCGCCCTGTGATTTGATAGTTAACTGCTTTTAAAATTATACCAATTTCCTAAACTTAGACTACACTTAAAGAGAAAGGGATAAAAGCGATCGCGAACTATGTCAGGAGTAGTAAAAATTGAGATAACTGAATCGGCAGAAACTCTCAAAAAACTGTTAATAAAT